>JBAPXO010000230.1:0-5853 GCA_049284255.1 Solirubrobacteraceae bacterium
AGCAGATCCCGCCCGCGATCAGGCCGGAGCGGAGGTTCTTACGAGCGAGCTTTCTGTCCATGGCGTCTAGATCCTAGAGGTTTCGTTGAGGAGGTCGCGGCCCAATCAGAGCTTGGCGTCGAGCACCATCGAGGCGAACAACAGGGCCAGGTAGAGCATCGAGAAGAGATACAGGCGAAGCGCCGTCCGGCGGTCGGCGCGGCGATACAGGATCACCGCCCCCGCGACGAACGCCAGGCCGAGCGGGATCGAGCTCACAAGGTAAACGCCGCCGAAGGCGCCGGCGCAGAACGGGAGCTGGGAGACGGCGTAGAGGAGCAGCGAATAGAGCAGGATCTGCCGGCGCGTCTCGCCCTCGCCGCGTACGACGGGAAGCATGGGCACCCCGACCTCGGCGTACTCGTCCTTCATCAACAGGCTGAGCGCCCAGAAGTGCGGCGGGGTCCAGTAGAAGACGATCGCGAACAGGTAGACGGCCGTCCACGAGAGCGAGCCACGGGTTGCCGCCCAGCCGACGAGCGGCGGCACCGCACCCGCGGCCCCGCCGATCACGATGTTGTGCCAGGTGCGGCGCTTGAGCCACATGGTGTACACGCCCACGTAGCCGACGAAGCCGCTCAGCGCGAGGGTCGCCGCCAGCACATTGACGGTCAGCGAGAGGAGCAGGAAGGAGAGGGTGGCGAGCACCAGCCCGTAGGCCAGGGCGGCCCCAGGCCTGACCCGCCCCGAGGGGATTGGGCGCGAGGCGGTCCGGCGCATCCGGGCGTCGATGTCGCGGTCCCAGTAGTGGTTGACGGCGCCGGCGCCGCCCGCCGACAAGTAACCGCCGGCGCACGTGAGGGCGATACGCGAGACCGAGGGGTCGCCGGCGACCTCCATCGTCATCACCGTGGTGAAGATCAGCAGCGACTGGACCTTGGGCTTGGTCAGGTCGACGTAGTCGGCGACGAGCTGGCGCGCTCGGGAGGAGGCGGAAGCGGTGGCGACGGAGGCGGTCACGCCGAGAGGCCCCTCAGGGCGCGCCTGCTCTGGCGAACTGCTCGCTGCCACCCGTCTTCTGGGTCACGCCGGTGGCGCGCTCTACCTGGCGCCGGATGTCGCGCATCGGCTCGACCGAGCGTACGCGGGGGATCTCGTCGAAGTTGTTGACCGGGGGAGGCGAGGATGTGAACCACTCCAGCGTGTTGCCCTTCCAAGGGTCCGGCCCCGCGATCATGCCGACCTTCAGGCTACGGGCCACGTTGACGATCGTCAGCACGACCCCGATACCCAGGATGAACGACCCGACGGTTGAGATCAAGTTGTAGGTCGACCATCCCAGCCCCGGCTGGTAGGTGTAGATCCTTCGTGGCATGCCGGAGAGCCCGAGCGCGTGCTGGACGAAGAAGGTCATGTTGAAGCCGATGAACATGAACCAGAAGGAGGTCTTGCCCAGGCGCTCATTGAGCATCCGGCCGGTCATCTTCGGGAACCAGTAGTAGATCCCGCAGAAGACGGTGAACACCGCTCCGCCCATCAGCACGTAGTGGAAATGGGCGACGACGAAGTAGGTGTCGTTGAGCTGCCAGTCGACGGGAAAGACCGCCAGGAAGATCCCGGTGATCCCGCCGACGATGAAGTTCGCGATGAAGCCGACCGCGAAGTACAGCGAGGTCGTCATCACGATGGATCCCCTCCAGAGGGTGGCGATCCAGTTGAAGATCTTGACGCCCGTGGGCACCCCGATCAAGAACGAGCTCAACATGAAGAAGCCGAGCACCACGATCGGGACCGGCGAGGCGAACATGTGGTGCGCCCACACGAGCGTCGCCAAGAAGGCGATGACGGCCGTCGAGGCCGCAATCGCCTTGTAGCCGAAGATCGGCTTGCGGCTGAACACGGGGATGACTTCGGAGATGATCCCGAACCCGGGCAGGATCATGATGTAGACCTCGGGGTGGCCGAAGAACCAGAACAGGTGCTGCCAAAGGACCGGCGAGCCGTGGGCGGTGGGATCGAAGAAGTGGGTCCCGAAATGGCGGTCGGTGAGCAGCATCGTGACCGCGGCCGCGACCACCGGGAGTGCGATGATCAGCAGGATCGCGTAGACGAGCACGGTCCAGACGAACAGCGGCAGGCGGTTCCAGCTCATTCCGGGGGCGCGCATGTTGACGATCGTCACGTAGAAGTTGATCGCTCCCACCAGCGACGAGATGCCGGTGATGTGGATCAGGAAGATCCAGGCGTCCTGGCCGCCGTTGGGCGAGTACAGCGCTTCCGAGAGCGGCGGGTAGCTCCACCATCCGGCCGACGGAGGATGGAAGAAGAGCGTGGCGTAGAAGACGATGCCGCCGAGCAGCAGTAGCCAGAAGGACAGCGCGTTCAGGCGCGGGAAGGCCATGTCGCGAGCGCCGATCATGAGCGGCAGGAAGTAGTTGGCAAATCCCGCCATCACCGGGACGACGAACAGGAAGATCATGGTCGTCCCGTGGAGGGTGAGCAGCTGGTTGTAATGCTCGGAGGTCAGCAGCGTGTTATTGGGCACGCTGAGCTGCAGACGCATCATCAGCGCCTCGACCCCGCCCAGGCAGAAGAAGACGAAGGTCAGGACCAGGTACATGATCCCGATCTTCTTGTGGTCGGTGGTCAGGACCCAGTCGACCCAGCGCTTGGTCTGGCGCGGGGCGATCACCTCGTGGGCGATTACCTGGGGTACGGGTCTGAGAGCGGGGTCAGTCGTCGTTGCCATGCATCAACTTCCTAGTTGGCCTTGAGAGGTGAGGATCTGGCGGAGCTGGCCGACCTGGTTGTTGGCCGAGGTGATGAGCTGCTGCTGTCGTTGGATCCAGGCCTGGTACTGGGCCGGGGTGACCACCTTTACGAACGCGATCATCGCCGCGTGGTTGGTGCCGCAGAGCTGGGCGCACTGGCCGCGGAAGATGCCGGTGTGCAGCGCCTTGAGCCACGTGTGGGTGGTGTACCCCGGCACGGCGTCGACCTTGCCTCCCATTGACGGAATCCACCACGAGTGGATCACGTCGGTCGACTGGATGTCGAACAAGACCGTGGTGTGCTCGGGGACGACCATCGTGGTGTACGAATAGGGAAGCTTTGAGTTGAAGGAGTTATTGAGGCAGTCGTTGCCGTAGACGTAGCGCCAGATGAATTGGCGTCCCTGGATGCAGATGGTCAGCTTCTTGCCGTTCGGCGGCGCCGACTGGGTCAGGGAGGCCGAGAGGACCAGTCCGTTGGAATCGGAGTTGGGCGGATTGACGATGCCGCTCAGCTTGATAAAGGTGACGACGGTCAGCACCACCAGAATCCCGGCGGCGGCCACCGTCCAGCCGATCTCCAGCCGTGTGTTGCCGTGAATCTGGGCGGCTACGCGGTTGCGCTTGGCACGAAACTTGAAGACCGAGTACGCCAACGCGCCCTCGACGATCACGAACACGATCGCGGCCAGGATCAGCACGATCACGTACAGCGAGTGGATCTCGTTGGCGTTGGGGGAGCCCCCGGACTTCGGCGTGATGAAGTTCGCCAGCGCCTCGGGGGCTAGGACCAGACAGGCGGTCAGCGCCAGTCCGAGCGTCGTGGCCGCTCCCTGAAGCCGCCGGCTCCACGGATGGTCTCGATGCTGGCGGCGCCGGCGGCGGGGGGCGTCGTTGACAACGGGTCGCAAGGCGGGCGGCATTCTATCCGTCCGGGCCCGATCTCGGCTCTCTCTGGGTCAGTCCGAGCCCCCGACGTCAGCCCGGACGCGACCAGAAAACGACCGCCGAGCGGGGCTTTCCGAAAGGCCGATCGGCGGTCGGGCTCCTATACTGGCCGGCTCCTTGCGCGTCTCGAGGGCCATCAGAGCCGGAGCCTGGGCCCTCGTCATAACCGGGGCCGCCGCGCCCGTGCTCAGACGCCGGGTGAGGTTGCCCGCGGGAGCCGTGATGGGCGCCGCGGCGCTCGCGGCGCCCGCCCTGGTGGTAGCCGCTCCCCGGGGGCGCCTCCGCGACGCCGCCGTCTGCTCGCTCAACATGTGGGCCTACCTCGCCGCTTACGAGCTCCCGCACGACAACGCGGAGCGCCAGGCCGACCGCGTGCGGATCGACTACCCCATCGACGTCGACCGGGTTCTGGGCCTGGGGGTCGTGCCCACGCTCCGGCTGCAGCGGCGCTTCTCGACCCCGGGCTACATCAACCGCTTCGAGCGCGTGCTCGTGTGGTGTCACTGGATGTGGTTCATGGTCCCCCACGGCTCGGTCCTCTACGTGTGGCTGCGCCGTCCGGAGAAGTTCCCGGCCGCCGCGGCACGGATGTACGCGGTGTTCGACGCCGGTGCCGTCTTCTATTGGGCGATCCCGACGGCTCCCCCCTGGTACGCAGCTGGCCGTGGCCGCCTCGGTGACGGGGACGTAGCCCGCGTCCGGCGGATGATGATCGAGTACGGCGAGCAGTTCTGGGGCGACCGCTGGCCGGGCCTCTACGATGTGCTCGGAGGAAATCCGCTTGCCGCTATGCCGTCGCTGCACTTCGCCACGTCGTTGATGGGCGCGCACCTTCTCGGGGAGGTGGGTCCTGTCGCGGGAGCGGTCGGCTGGACCTACGCAGCGTTGCTCGGCCTCGCGCTTGTATATCTCGGCGAGCACTACCTCGTCGATCTGATTGGAGGGGCGGCATTGGCGGAGGTCGTGCGCTCCCAGGCGCCCCGCGTTGCTCCGGCTGCCCGTCGTCTGGGTCGCACGCTCGACGCCCTGCCGCAACGGGCCGGGACCGCCTAGACGCGTGCCCGGCCGGCCTTCCATCCAGTCAGGGGGCGCCGGCGCGCCATACCGGGAGGGAGGTCAGCCCATCCCCGAGGATGAGCAGCGGTTGAAGGACACTGCCCAGGGGACAGGCACCGTCGCGCCCGACGCCGACGCCGGCGCCGACGTCGAGGAGATGCCGCGCGTGCGGCTGACGCGGGGGCGGCTGATCGCCTCGGCGATCTTCGTGGTCTCCACAGTCGCCTTCTTGTACTTCGTTCTGCCCAAGCTGCTCGGGCTGCGGGATACCTGGAACCGCGTCCAGCACGGCAACGGGTGGTGGCTGGGTTTGGCGGCGCTGCTCGAGGTGTGCTCCTTCGGTGGGTACGTGCTTCTGTTTCGCGGGGTGTTCGTCCGCGGGGAATCCCGTATCGACTGGCGGGCGAGCTACGAGATCACGATGGCCGGCTTGGCGGCGACGCGGCTGTTTGCCTCTGCGGGCGCGGGTGGGATCGCGCTCACCGCCTGGGCCCTGCGCCGTTCGGGCATGGAGCCCCGGGTGGTGGCCTGCCGGATCATCGCCTTCACGGCGCTGCTCTATGCGGTCTTCATGGGCTCGCTGGTGGTGGTCGGGGTCGGGCTCTACCTCGGGGTATTCCCCGGCGAGGCGCCGTTTGCGATCACCGTCATTCCTGCGATCTTCGGCGCGAGCGTGATCGCGATCTTCCTGGCGGTGTCGTTGCTGCCGGGCGATTTCGATCGACTGGTGGCCCGCTGGCTGCACGGTGGGCGCGTCGGCCGGCTCGCCGCCCACATCGCGGCGGCGCCGGCGGCTGCGGCCTCGGGCGTCCGGACCGCTATCGGTCTCGTGCGCGCGCGCGACAAGTCGCTTCCGGGAGCGCTGGCGTGGTGGGGCTTTGACATCGCCGTCCTGTGGTCGTGCTTTCACGCCTTCGGGGAGGCGCCGCCGCCCGCCGTGATCGTCATGTCCTACTTCGTCGGGATGCTCGGCAACGTCCTTCCCCTTCCCGGCGGGATCGGCGGGGTCGACGGCGCGATGATCGGCGCCTTCACGGCGTTCGGCGTCGCCGCGCCGCTTGCCGTGGTCGCGGTGCTCGCCTACCGGGCGTTTGCCTTC
>JBAPXO010000231.1:0-1864 GCA_049284255.1 Solirubrobacteraceae bacterium
AGCTCGCCCTGAACGCATCGAGAGCGACGAGCAGCTCGTTCGGCGGCTTTCGCCAGGGCCTGTTCAGCGACCTCGCCAACCCCAAGATCGGGATCTTCTTCACGAGCCTGCTGCCCCAGTTCGTCGATCCCGGCCACTCGGTGCTGGTTCCGTTCCTGGCGCTCGGCGCCATCTTCGTGCTCATGACGCTGGCGTGGCTGAGCATCTACTGCCTGATCGCCGCCCGGGCGGCGCAGACGCTGCGCAAGCCCAAGGTCAAGGCGGCGCTTGATCGCTTCACGGGAGTCGTCCTCATCGCCATCGGCCTGCGCCTGGCGACCGAGCACCGCTGAGCGACCCGCGGCGCCCCGCGGAACCCCATCACGACGCCAACGTCAAGCCCATAAAACGCTGCCGAGCCCCGAGCGCGGGCGCCAGAAGGGTTTATGCTCTCTGGCATGGGGCCGCGCGGAACACACCGGCGTGGGGGACGACTCCGCGTGCGTGTGAAACGGTGGGTGATCCGCGATCACCGCCGCGACGGCCGACAGCACAGAACATGCCCGTCGACCGTTGGAGGAGAAAATGTCGTTACAGAGTCTCGGTGACATCGAGCGCCGAACAAGCGTGCTCGATGCCGTCCAGGTCGAGGTCCTGGCGGCGCTCATCCCGCACATGGAGGAGGTGCGGTTCGCCCCCAGCGAACCCATCTTCACCGCCGGGCAGATCGCCGATGCCTTCTACATCATCGACTCGGGAGAGGTTCGCATCGAGGTCCCGCTCGAGGAGGCCGATACCGAAAGCGTCCTGGAGGTCGTCGGACAAGATTCCTTCCTGGGCGACACCAGCGTGCTCGGTGGCAGCCCGCGTGAGACCAACGCGGTCGCCGACTCCGAGGTAATCGCCCACAAGGTTTCCCGCGACGGCCTGCGCCGGCTGTTCGACGATGACCCCAAGGAGGGGATCAAGGTTCTGCGAGCGCTCGCTCGCAACACCGCGCTCAAGCTCGACAGCGCTGTTCGTACGCTCGCCGAGCACGCCGAGGAGGACGTCCAAGATCCCGAGGTCGAGCGCATGGTGACGGCCGCAAACGCCGCGCAGAGGGAATTTCAGTCCTGGAGCGAGGAGCGCGTCGACGCCTTGCTCAAGGACATCGCCGAGACGATCGCGGGCAAGGCGACCGAGCTGGGCGAGGCCGAGCTCGAGGAGACCCATATCGGCAACGTCGCCGACAAGGCGCTCAAGCTTCAATTCGCGGCTATGGGCGTCTACGCGGCGCTCGAGGGTGACGTGGGCTTCGGGCTCATCGGCGCCGACGAGGTCCGCAAGGTCTCAGAGCTCGCCAGCCCGGTGGGGGTCGTGGTCGGGCTCGTGCCGCTGACCAATCCGGGGCCGACGTTCATCAACAAGACGCTGATCTGCCTCAAGGCGCGCAACGCGCTCATCCTGAGCTGCCACCGCGGCGCCCAGCGCACCGGCGACCAGTTCGGCTTCCTGATCCAGGAGGTGCTCAAGCGCCACGACGCGCCGATCGAACTGGTGCAGTGGATCCGCAACCGCACGAGCCGCAAGAAGACCGCGCGGTTCATGCGCCACGAGGGCGTCGGCATGATCCTCGCCACCGGCGGCCCGGCGATGGTCAAGGCGGCCTATAGCTCCGGCAAGCCGGCGATTGGTGTCGGGGCCGGCAACGCCCCCGCCTGGATCGCCGCCGACGCCGACATCGACGCCGCGGCGGGCGCGGTGATCGCCAGCAAGGGCTTTGACAACGGCCTGATCTGTGGCTCCGAGCAGCATCTGGTCGTGGACCGCTCGATCGAGCAGCAGTTCGTCGAGTCCCTAAAGCGTCAGGGCGCGACCGTGCTCGATGCCGAGGGCACTAAGC
>JBAPXO010000232.1:0-9941 GCA_049284255.1 Solirubrobacteraceae bacterium
CGGTGCCGGCCTCCTGGCCGATCTACGACTTGGCGCGCCATCCCAGCACCTGCGTGCGCTTTAACCGCCACGCCGTGTACGTCGGAACCCCGAGTGGCGATCAGCGCTGCCCCGCTCACGCCGTCGGACGTACCGAGGCGATCCTGCTCGCGCCGCTGAAGGCCGGTGCTGCCCGCGCCGGCCACGGGGCCGCGACCGGGTCCCTGCCGGAGGCGGGCTCGAGCGCGAGCTTCGTGGTCGGATCGGCGAGCGTGATGGCGACCGTTACCTGGTCACGCCACCGCGCGGTGATCGCGAGCATCGTGCACCGCCGGCTCAGCTCAGGCGCCAGCGATCGTCCGCGGTCGGCTGAGCCTCATCCGGCCGCGCGGGCAAGGGCCGCCGCCACGTCAGGTCCGGTGGCTAGCACCGCCGAAAGCCTGTACCACGGCCTCGGATTCGACGCGTGCTCGGCACCGTCGGCCAACGCGATGTCGGCGTGGGCGTCGTCGTCCTACCGGGGAGTCGGGATCTACATCGGGGGGATCAATGAGGCGTGCTCGCAGCCCAACCTCACCCCGGGGTGGGTGGACGCAGTGGTCGCGTCTGGCTGGCACCTGATCCCGACCTACGTCGGCTACCAGGGACGGGGATCGTGTGGCGGGACGTGCGCGACGATCAACCCCAGGAGGGCTTCGGCGGAGGGACGTGCCGCCGCCCAGGACGCCGTCAGCCAGGCTCAGGCGCTCGGGATCCGTCAGGGAAATCCGATCTATGACGACATGGAGCAGTACGCGGGGAGCTCGGCCAACACGGCAGCCGTGCTCGCGTTCCTATCGGGGTGGACATCGGAGTTGCATGGCGCGGGCTACCTCTCAGGTGTCTACGGCAGTGGCACCTCAGCGATCACCAACCTCGTCGACAGGTCCGGCAGCGGCTATACCGAGCCCGACGACATCTGGATCGGAGACTGGAACGGCAAGCAGACCGCCGCCGACCCCTATGTGCCGAACTCGGAGTGGAGCGGAGCCCGGATTCACCAGTACAGCGGCGCGCACGATGAGACGCACGGCGGCGTCAGGCTCAACGTCGACGGCGACTATCTCAATGGCGCCACCGCCGATGCGGCGTCACCGATTCCCGACGGGACATTCGTGCAGACCTCCGACATCGCGCCCATCTACGAGGTCGCCGGGGGAGCGCCGATGTACGTCAGCTCGTGGCTGCCGTTCATCTATCCCCAGCCCGTGCAGATGATCACCGCCCAGCAGTTCGCCACGCTCAGCCGCTATCCGGCCAATGGCACTTTCATCCAAACCACCGACGGCGCCATCTACCGGATCGCTGGCGGTGCGCCGATCGCGGTGAGCTCGTGGTCGGTTTTCGGCGAGCCGGAGCCCGACACCATCGTCGACGCCTGGGATCTCGCCAACATCGGCAACCCACTCGTGAACCTCCGGCCGGCGCCCACGGATGGCACGGTCGTGGAGGGACTGCCGTCGCATCAGTATTGGTCCTTTGAGGGAGGCTTGCGCACTCCTCACAAGGCCAGGGCGAGCGCCGTCCAGGTCGACGACATCGGCCTCCAGGCGTTCGCGCAGGCCCCGCCGTCGATTGCCGACGCGCTCGCGCAGTGCGTGGCTCCGGCGCTGTCGCACATGACGCTGGCGCGGGCCCGGAGCGCGCTGCGACGCAGTCACTGCCGGGTCGGCAGGGTGCGCAAGCCCAGACATGTCCGTCGCCACCACGTCCTCAGGGTCCGCTCCCAGTCGGTCGCGCCCCAGAGCCAGCACCCCGCCGGCTATCGCGTCAACCTCAGGCTGACCTGACGCCGTCACAGAGCGGTCGACCTCGGCCGACTCGACTCCGTCGGGAGGTTATGCGAACATACGTTCGTGACAAGCGAGGGCAGCCCCTACGCGCGCTTCCGGCGCGCGCTCGCGACCGGAAACGAGCTCCTGGTGCTCGGCGCCGCCCGCGAGCTGCCCCAGATCGCGCTCGACGACGCCCTGCGCATCTGCCTGGTGCTGCGAGACGGCGACCCCGAGCGTTACGAGCGCGCGGCCGTGCGCTGGCTGGGCCGGTTCGCGCTGGAGGCCCGGGCGGTCACGATCCGCGACCTGCGAGCGGCCGCCGAAGCGCTGGAGGAGCTGCCCACGAGCACCGCTGAAGCGATGGAACGGCTGCAGCGGCTCTGCGTGGCGCGCGGGCTGACCTAGATGTAGCCCGCGTACGGAAGCGGCGCGGGTTAGCTCGAGCGCGGGCCGAGGCCCTCGCCCTGAGACCCGGCGAGCGCGTCGGGCGCCATGAGCCGCGCCGCATCCGCGGTCTGGTCGTTCTCCTGGCGCTGGGAGTCACGCTCGGCGGCCACGCGAGCGTGATAGATCTCGACCTCGCGGGCGATGTCCTCGTCTGACCAGTCGAGCACCTCGGCCATCAGGCGCGCCACCGTCTCGGCGGCGGCATCGCCGCGGTCCCACGTCTCAATCGAGATCCGGGTGCGCCGGGCGAGCACGTCGTCGACGTGCAGAGCGCCCTCGTGCGACGTGGCATACAGCGCCTCGACGGCAAGGTAGTCGTCGGCGCCGGGCAGCGGCTCAGCGAGCTCGGGTCGGGCCTGGATCATCTCCAGCAGCTCATGGGTGCGGCTGCCGTAGCGGCGCAGGAAATGCTCGATTCGTGCCACGTGCAGGCCAGAGCTGTCGGCCAGCGCGTAGCGCCCGTTCCACAGGGCCTGGTAGCCGTCGGCTCCGACCAGCGGCGTGATGTTGGTGGCCGAGGGAGCGATCCGCTGGTCGAACCCGCGCACCGCGGCGTCGACCGCGTCCTTGGCCATCACCCGGTAGGTGGTGTACTTGCCGCCGGCTACCGCCACGAGGCCGGGCAGCGGGACGGCGACGGCGTGCTCACGGCTGAGCCGGCTGGTGTTCTCGGACTCGCCGGTGAGCAGCGGACGCAGACCGGCGTAGACGCCCTCGACGTCCTCGGGCCCAAGCGGCTGATCGAGCACTGAGTTGATGTGACCCAGGACGTATTCGATGTCGGTGCGGCTGGCGGCAGGGTGGGACTTGTCGAGCTCCCACTCGGTATCGGTGGTTCCGATCAGCCAGTGACGTCCCCACGGGATCACGAACAGGACGCTCTTCTCGGTGCGCAGGATCAGGCCAGTGTCGAGCTGGAGGCGGTCACGCGGGACGACGAGATGAATGCCCTTGGAGGCGGTGACATGGAACTTGCCGCGCTCGCCGAGCATGTGCTGCAGCTCGTCGGTCCACACTCCGGTGGCGTTGATGACCGCGCGCGCCTTGATCGCAAACTCCTCGCCGGAGACGTGATCGCGGACCTTCACACCGGTGACCCTGCCGGCCTCGCGCAGGAAGCCGATCACCGAGGCCGAGTTGGCCACGGCGGCTCCGAAGCGGGCGGCGGTGCGCGCCACCGTGAGCGTATGGCGGGCGTCGTCGACCTGGGCGTCGTCGTACTGCAGCGCGCCGATCAGCGAATCGGGACGCAGCGCCGGTGCGATCTTGAGCGCCTTGCGCTTGCTGAGGTGACGGTGGCGGTGCATGCCCTTATGACCGCCGAGCTCGTCGTAGAGCAGCATCCCGGCTCCCACGTAGGCGCGCTCCCAGACACGGTGCTCCAGCGGGTACATGAACGTGACCGGCTGGACGAGGTGCGGAGCGATCACGTTGAGCAGCAGGCTGCGCTCGCGTAGCGCCTCGCGCACGAGGTGAAACTCCATCTGCTCCAGGTAGCGAAGTCCGCCGTGGATCAGTTTCGACGAGCGGCTCGAGGTGCCGGCGGCGAAATCGCGCGCCTCGACAAGTGCGACCGAGAGACCGCGCGTCGCCGCGTCCAACGCGCTGCCCGAACCCACGGCCCCGCCGCCCACGACCACCACGTCGAAGGTCTCGCTGCGCATCCGCTCCAGGGCCGCCGTGCGCTCCGCCGGCCCGAGCCGCGCGGGGTCGGGAACGGCTTGCGCAGAAGGTAGGTTTGCGCTCATTGCTCCGAGGCTAGCCTAGAAAAGCCGCGTCACCTAGGAGAGGGAGAGAGAGATGGCAACGACAGCGGAAAGACCCGGCAGGCGCTGGCGGTGGCAGCAGTCGACCCTTGGTGAACTTGTGTCCGAGTTCCTCGGGACGTTCATCATCATCGCGTTCGGAGACGGGGTCGTCGCCATGGTGGTCGCGGCGCTGAACCAGTCCGGCCGCGGAAAGACCCCGTTCGTCAGCGAGGCCGATTGGCTGCTGATCGCCTGGGGATGGGGCTTTGCGGTGGCGTTCGCGGTGTGGGTGGCAGGTGGCGTGAGCGGTGCGCATTTGAACCCTGCCGTCACCCTCGCCCAAGCGCTTCGCCGTAACTTTGCCTGGAACAAGCTCCCCGCGTACTGGGCCGCCCAGGTGCTCGGAGCCTTCGTCGGCGCGGCGCTCGTGTACTTCAACTACCACCCGGCGATCAACAGCTTCCAGGCCGCGAATCACATCACCAAGGGCCAGCTCAACTCGATCCCGACGTACTCGATCTTTGCGACGTTTCCGGCCAAGTACTTCCATTCCTGGGTGGGCCCGTTCGCCGATCAGGTGATCGGCACCGCGTTCCTGGTCGCCTTCATCTTCGCGGTGACCGACGAGTTCAACGCCCCCGTCAAGGCCAACATGGCGCCGCTGATCGTCGGCTTCATCGTCGTGGCGATCGGGCTCTCCTATGGAGCCAACGCCGGTTATGCCATCAACCCCGCCCGTGACTTCGGTCCGCGGATCTGGGCGTGGATCGCGGGCTGGAAGACGATCGCCATGCCGGGTGACTACGGCAACATCAACACCTATTTCTGGATACCGATCGTCGGGCCCCTGGTTGGAGCCGCCGTGGGTGCGTTCGTCTACGACCTTGGCATCCGCAACGTCCTGATCGCGCGCGGCGCAGTACCCGACCCCGAGATGGTCGAGAAGGGCGCCGACTCGATCGATGAGCCGCAGATGCGGACGGAAAGGAACTGAGCAATGGCCAAGTACGTCGGAGCAATCGACCAGGGAACGACGAGCTCGCGGTTCATCCTGTTCGACAAGGACGGCAAGATCGTCCACGTCGACCAGCGCGAGCACGAGCAGATCACGCCCAAAGCGGGGTGGGTAGAGCACGATGCCAACGAGATCTGGACGCGCACCCGGCAGGTGATCGGCGAGGCGCTTGCCTCCTCGCCGGCTGAGGCGGGCGACCTCGAGGCGATCGGGATCACCAACCAGCGCGAGACGACGGTGGTGTGGGACCGCGCGACCGGAGAGCCGATCTACAACGCGATCGTCTGGCAGGACACCCGGACCGGTGCCATCGTGCGAGAGCTGGCGGGCGACAAGGGCGTCGACCGTCTGCGCGATGCCGTCGGCCTGCCCCTGTCGACGTATTTCTCCGGACCGAAGATCAGGTGGCTGCTCGACAACGTCGAGGGGGCGCAGGAACGCGCCGACAACGGTGAGCTGGCCTTCGGCAACATGGACACGTGGGTGCTGTGGAACCTCACCGGAGGCACCGACGGTGGGGTGCACGCTACTGATGTGACCAACGCCAGCCGCACCATGCTGATGAACCTGGAGACGCTGGACTGGCACGAGCCGAGCCTGGAGCTGATGGGGATCCCCCGCTCGATGCTCCCCGAGATCCGCTCGTCGTCTGAGACCTATGGCGAGGCCAAGGGAACGGCCGTGGGAGGGGTGCCGATCTCCGGCATCCTCGGCGACCAGCAGGCGGCCTTGTTCGGCCAGACCTGCTTTGACCGCGGAAGTGCCAAAAACACCTACGGAACGGGCTCGTTCCTGCTCGTCAACACCGGCGAGGAGATCGTCCACACCGACAAGCTCCTGACAAGCCCGGCCTACAAGCTCGGCGACGGCAAGGCGACGTACGCCCTGGAGGGGTCGATCGCGGTCACCGGCGCCTTGATCCAGTGGCTGCGCGATCGCCTGAAGATCATCGACAGTGCTCCCGCCGTGGAGGAGCTGGCGCGGACGGTCGACGACAACGGAGGGGTGTTCTTCGTGCCGGCGTTCTCGGGCCTGTTCGCTCCCCGCTGGCGCCCCGACGCCCGCGGCGTGATCGTGGGCCTGACCGCCTACGTCAACCAGGGACACATCGCCCGCGCCGCTCTCGAGGCCACGGCCTGGCAGAGCCGCGAGGTCGTCGACGCCGCCAACGAGGTGGCCGATGTCCCGTTCACCGATATGCGCGTCGACGGCGGCATGGTCGGCAACGAGCTGCTGATGCAGTTCCAGGCCGATGTCCTCGGCGTGCCGGTGATCAGGCCGGCAGTGACCGAGACGACCGCGCTCGGTGCGGCCTACGCCGCCGGGCTGGCCGTGGGCTACTGGTCAGATCAGGACGAGCTGCGTGACCGCTGGGCGGAGGACAAGCGCTGGGAGCCTCAGATGGACAAGGATGAGGTCGAGCGCCAGTACGCCCTCTGGAACAAGGCCGTCGAGCGTTCGCTGGACTGGGAGGACTAGGCGGTCGAACTTGGCTGAGCGCTACTCCTCGCTGGTGCCGCGGTCGCCGGGCAGCTGACCCTCGACCGCCACCGGGACGCTCGGAGCCCCGGCGATGGCGTTGGCGACGCGCCGGCGCCGCGCCTGGATGCGCCGCCAGCGTGCCTTGGAGCGCTGCATCTGGCGGCCGTCGGGGTCATAGCGCCAGCGCGCCCACGGCGAGCGGGGGGCGGCGAGGCGAAGGGCGCCCACGAGCGAGACCAGCGGGATGAAGATCCCGATCAAGCCGAGCAGCGGCTTGCCCTTGAGGATCGCCACCGAAGCCAGTCCCACATCGGTAACGACGGTCAGCGCGAGCGTGTCGATCGACGATCCGGCGTTGTGAAGATCGAAGGGCGCGAACCCGAGCACGACCAGACCGCCGATCAGCGCCGCGATTACCACCGCGTCGAAGGAGGATCGCCCCTCGTTTGTCCAGTAGACGTCTCGCAGGTAGATCCAGAGCGCGAACTCGTCGAGCGTCAATCCGGCTCCGATGCCGAACATCGCCGCGAGGATCTCGTTCCACGGGCTGGTGGGGTTGATGGCAAAGCCCAGGAAGCCGGCCAAGAGAATGAGCACGATTCCCCACACGAGGTGGTGAAGGTGAAGCCCGCTTTCCGTGGTCACGCTGCCCGGCCACCACGACACCCGCGGGCTGCGCATCAGCCGTGCGCTGGTCCGAATGAACAGAAACGACCCGAGGAAGGCGGCGAGCAGGACGAAGCCGGCGCGCTGCCCCGGCACGTCGAGAAAGTGCGCCGGAACCTCCAACGACAGCTGGATCGCGGCCATGCGCCAAGCCTAGACCGCGAGCCAGGATCAGAAATCGAATCCTGCGAAGCTCCGCAGGTATTCGATCACGTCACGCTCGCGCGAGCGACGTCGCTCAACGGTCTCGCCGGTGCATGCGCACATGTCAAGGACGGCGTGGTCGCGGTCGAGCTCGATCACGCGCCAGGTCGCGCCGAAGAGTCGCCAGCGCTCGAGCGCCGCGATCGTGAGCTCCGGCTCAGATGGCGGCGACATCGTCATGAGCGGATTCTGATGGAGCTTCGGTCTCGATGGGGATCGCACGCCCGCGCCTTCCCACCAACGCTGGGCGCAGGATGCGCTCGCGGTGGCGGTCATAGATGAGGTCTCGCAGGTGGCCCTGGAGCAGGTGCTCGACCGTGACCAGACCGACCGCCCGTGACGGATCCTGGCGCGATAGGACGACGGCACTGGTCAGATGGCCTCCCGCGAAGTGTCGCGCAAGGTCACGCAGGGTCTCGTCGGGATAGACGATCAGCCCGGGCGGGCGAGCGACGTCGCCGGCGGCCATCACGGCGCGGCCGTCTAGGTCGATCAGCTTGCGACGCGGAATGACACCGATCGTGTGCCCGGCGGCGTCGGCAACGGGGTACAGCCACTGGCGCTGGAGGTCGGCACGCTGACTCAAGGAGGCGAGTGACTCATCGGCGTCGGCGATCACCGGCTCTGTGTCCATGACCTCGTCGATGAGCAGGACTTCAAGCGGATCGACAGCGTACTCGCGGCTCAAGTGAAGTCCCCGGCGCGCGATCTTCTCGGTGAGAACCGAGCGTTTGAGCAACAGGGCGGAGACGGTGTAGGCCGATACGGATCCGATCAGCAACGGGACGAGCAGCGGCCAGGCGTGCGTGAGCTCCAGCGGGAACACGACGCCGGTGAGCGGCGAGCGCATGACCCCCCCGACGACCGCCGCCAATCCCACCAGCGCCCAGAAGCCTGGCGTCACCCCGGGGAGCACGTGACCCTCAAGCGCACCCAGGGCACCCCCGATCATGAACACCGGAGCGAGCACCCCGCCCGAGGTGCCCGACCCCAGCGACAGCCCCCAGATCAGCGTCTTGACGACGAGGATCCCGACGATCAGCGACATCGCCGCACGTCCGGTCAGCAGTTCGTCGATGACGTCGTAGCCAACCCCGAGTGCGCGCGGCTCGATCAGCCCCCCGATGCCAATGATCAGCCCGCCGATCGCCGGCCACCACATCCAGTGGATGCGCAGATGCGAGAAGGCGTCCTCGGAGGCGTAGACCAGTCCGGTGGCGGCGACCGCGAGCAGGCCGCCGACCGCCCCGGTGACGACGCAGATCAGCTCATCGCCGGAGGTGAGGTGCAGGGCGGTGAGCGCCATCGGAAACAGCGGGCCAGGGCCGATCAGCGGGACGCGCAGGATGGTGCTGGTCACGACGGCGACGACCACCGGCACCAAGCTGCGCGGCCGCCATTCGAACAGCAGCAGTTCGACCGCGAGCAGGACCGCGGCCAGGGGTGCGTCGAAGGTCGCCGCCATGCCCGCCGCCGCACCCGCCACAAGCAGGGTCTTGCGTTCGTCGGCGGTCATGTGGAGGGACTGGGCGATCACCGACCCGACGGCGCCGCCGGTCATGATGATCGGACCCTCGGCACCGAAGGGACCACCCGTCCCAATGCTGACCGCGGCCGAGATGGGCTTGAGGATGGCCACCCGAGGTTCGACCCGGCTGCCGCGAACCAGGATCGCCTCGATGGCCTCGGGCATGCCGTGCCCGCGGATCTTCTCCGATCCGAATCGGGCCATCAGCCCGACGATCAGGCCACCCGCCACGGGCGCGAGCAGGATCAGCAGCGGTGGATGGTGTCCGGAGCCCGGGGCGACGAGTGCGGTGCTGGCGCGCCCGTAGAAGACGAGGTTGGTGAGCAGCCCGATCAGCCTCAGCAGGCACAGCGCGGCCAGCGCGCCGGCGGCGCCGATCGGGACCGCCAAGACGGCGACCTTGAGGGTCCGCCGCTCCAGGGAGAAATCGCCCAGGTGCGCGACCCGCTCGCGACGTGGGGTCATCGAGGATCTGAGAGGGCTGCGTTGCTGCGCTTGACCGCGGCCCACAGGGCACGCATGGTCGGCTCGAGCTCAGCGAGCTCACGCAGGTGAAGCTCGGAGAGCGACTCCACGCGGGCGGCTCCATGGTCGGTGAGATGCAAATGCACCACCGAGTGCTGGTGGGGGTCACGCTCGCGGCGAATCAGCCCGGCTTCCTGGGCGCGGTCAACCAGCCCGACCGCGCTGTGAGGGCGAATCAGCAGCGCCTCGGCGATATCGCCGATTGTGGGGCCGGGGGGCTCCTCGGATGCCCGGATCGCGAGCAGCAGCTGGTGCTGGGTGGGAGTGAGGCCGACGCTCTGGGCTTGCTCGGCGCTCCAGTGCAGGAAGCTGCGCAGGCCGTAGCGCAGCTCGGCGAGCCGGCGGTAATCCTCGTCGGTGAGGGCGGTGGGTGAGGGGGCCGGAGTGGAGTTCATGTCGTAATACGATATCGCCTCACGACAGGAAGTGGCGGGCGGTGGCTGACGTGGCGGTCAGTCTGGGCGTGCGGGCTCGGCCAGCGCCTCCAGCGCGAGCGCGGCCGCCCCGTGCAGGGCCGCATCCTGGGTGAAGCG
>JBAPXO010000233.1:0-2606 GCA_049284255.1 Solirubrobacteraceae bacterium
GACCTACCGGATCACGGTCAAGGAATACGCGATGAAGTACGGCCTGCACGCCACCTTCATGCCCAAGCCGTTGTTCGGGAAGAACGGGTCGGGGATGCACACCCACCAGTCGCTGTTTCGCGGTGACCAGAACGCGTTCTATGACGCCGACGATCCCTACTTCCTGTCGGATGTCGGCAAGGCCTTCATCGCCGGGCAGCTCCGCCATGCCCGGGAGATCTGCTCGGTGTTCGCGCAATGGGTCAACTCCTACAAGCGGCTCGTACCTGGTTATGAGGCGCCCGTGTATGTGGCGTGGTCACGCCGCAACCGCTCGGCACTGGTCCGGGTACCGCTGTATCACCCCGGACGCGAGCGCACCACCCGCATGGAGCTGCGCTGTCCCGACCCCGCCTGCAACCCCTACCTGACATTCGCCGTCCTGCTCCAGGCCGGCCTGGAGGGGATCGAGCACGGCTACGAGCTGCCCGACCCGATGGAGAAGAACCTGTACCACCTGTCTCCCGACGAGCGCCGCCGGCTAGGCATCGACCAGCTGCCCGAGACGCTGGGCGAAGCGATCGAGCTCACCTCTCAGTCCGAGCTCGTGCTGCGCACGCTCGGCGAGCACATGTTCAACCGTTACATCGAGATCAAGCGCCAGGAGTGGGACGACTACCGGGTGCAGGTCACCCCCTGGGAGCTCGAGCGCTACCTGCCGGTTCTCTAGGCCGGTCCTCTAGGCCAGGGCGCGGACGAGGTCATCGGGCTCGGTCACCGGAGCCTGACAGGCGAAGTGCTCACAGACGTAAGCGGCCGCGCGCCCGTTGACCGGCCCACGGCCGGCGAGTAGCGGAACCGCGTCCTGATCGCCGCCGGCGAGCACCGCGTGGGGCCGGTACTGGCTGCGGACGATTCGGGATAGGGCGTCGAACCCCGGACCACCTCCCACGATCGCGATCTCGCGCACTTGCGCGGCATAGAAGTCCATGGCCTGCAGGGCGTGCCCGAAGCCCGAGGCGTGGCGTCCGACGATCGGAACGAGGACCCGGAGGACCCCGAGCGCATGCTCCTCGTAGCGCGCCTCGCCCGAGAGGGCGGCCAGGCGCAGCAGCCCAAAAGCGGCCGCCGATCCACCTGAGGGGACCGGCGAGTCATCCAGGTCCTTGCGCCTCGCAAATCCGGTCTCTTGGTCGGCGGCGGTGGTATAGAAGCCGCCGCGCTCACGGTCGGCGAAGTGCTCGATCAGGGTTTCGGCGAGGCCGACCGCTTCGGTGTACCAGCGCGGATCGAAGGTCGCCGCATACAGGGTCAGCAGCGCCTCGAGCAGGTAGGAGTGGTCGTCCAAGTAGGCGGGGATACTTCCGGTCCGCACCAATCCGCGACCCAGCAGGAACTGGGCGCAGTCCGCGGCGGCGCGCACGTAATCCTCGCGCTCCAGCGCGGCGCCGGCGTCGGCGAGCGCCGAGATCATCAGCGCGTTCCATGAGGTCAGACGCTTGTCGTCGAGCCCCGGCCACACCCGTGCCGAGCGCACCTCGTACAGGCGCGCGCGGATCTCGTCGAGCCGCTCGGGTGTCGGCCCCCGGCCCTCGAGCACGTTGGCGCCCTCGAAGTTGCCCTCGGGGGTGGCGCCGAAGAAGGCCAGCGCCTGCCCGGTCATCCCCTCTTCGCCCAGGGCGGTGATCAGCTCGTCGAGCGTCCAGACGTAGAACTTGCCCTCCACGCCCTCGGAGTCGGCGTCCAGGGCCGCGCAGAAGCCCCCCTCGGGGCCTTGCATCTCGCGCAGCGCCCAGTCGAGCGTCTCAATGCACACGCGCTTGAACAGGGGATCGCCCGAGACCTGCCAACCGTGGAGGTAGGCGCGGGCCAGCAGCGCGTTGTCGTAGAGCATCTTCTCGAAGTGGGGCACGGTCCAGGTGGCGTCGACGGCATAGCGCGCAAAGCCGCCGCCCACCTGGTCATAGATCCCGCCCACGGCCATCGCCCGGAGCGCGCCGAGTGACATCTCGCGCTCGCCGCGCGCCAGCAGGAACTCGATCACCGAGGCCTGGGGGAACTTCGGAGCGCGGCCGAAGCCGCCGTTGACATGGTCATAGGTGCCGGCCACCGCCTGTGCCGCCTCGGCGAGCAGCGCCTCGTCGATCGGCTCCTGCGAAACCGGCAGCCGGCTGATCGCCCCCAGCGACTCAAGGACCTGAGCCCCCTGGGTGCGGACCGCGTCTCGACGCTGCTCCCACGCCTCCGCCACCGCCTCCAACACCGTGCGCCAGCTCGGCATCCCGTGCCGGGGCTCTGGCGGGAAGTAGGTGCCGACGAAGAACGGCGCCTGCTCAGGCGTGAGGAAGGCGTTGAGCGGCCACCCTCCCTGACCGGTCATGTTCTGGCACGCCTCCATACAAACGGCATCGACGTCGGGGCGCTCCTCGCGGTCGACCTTGATGCACACGAAGTGGTCGTTCATGAGCGCGGCGACCTCGGGATCCTCGAAGGACTCGCGCTCCATCACGTGGCACCAGTGGCAGGCCGAGTAACCGATCGAGACCAGCAGCGGCCGATCCTCGACCCGTGCCCGCGCAAGCGCCTCCTCCCCCCAGGCATACCAGTCGACCGGGTTGTCCTTGTGC
>JBAPXO010000234.1:0-1776 GCA_049284255.1 Solirubrobacteraceae bacterium
GTCCACCGCCACCCAACGCCCGAGTGGATCGTGAACGTGTCGCGGCCGTGATCCTGAACCCGTGAGATCTCTACCTGCACCGCGGCCATGCCGTCGGTGAGGTCGCCTTCGAGCACCCGCGCCACGCCATAGGCCGTCACGGCGACATCGTCGCCGCACAGGATCACCAGTCCGACCTCCGGAGCGGCACCAAGCCGCTCCAGTGACTCCCGGGAGCGGGCGAGCCCGAGCAGCGCCCGTTGGGGGCCCGCCCGGACGGCGGCCGAGACGGGGATTGCGTGCGGCTGTGACCCCTGCGTGACGAGAATCAGCACGGTTCCCGGCGGCCACCGGGGGAGCTCTTTCTGCTGCACGGGGCGCAGGTTAACTTGCAGGCTGCCTCTGCACTCGGAAGTTCGTTAGCGGTTTGCTATCACCGGACTGATGCCCGAACCGCTGCGCAGCAATCAGCGGTACATGCCGGGTCTCGACGGCCTCCGGGCGATTGCCGTCTCCGCGGTGATCGCGTACCACCTCGGGTTCGGATGGGCGACCGGCGGGCTGCTCGGCGTCGGCGTCTTCTTCACCCTCAGCGGCTACCTGATCACCGACCTCCTGCTCGCCGCTAAGGCGCGCGGACAGTTGCACCTCGCTGACTTCTGGCGGGCCCGCGCCCGGCGCCTGCTGCCGGCCCTGTTCCTGATGCTGATCGTGGTCAGCATCTGGGTGTGGCTTGCCGACCGCACCCAGATGGGAGCGGTGCGCGGCCAGGTCTTCGCCGCCGCCGTGTACATAAGCAACTGGTGGCAGGGCTTTGAGCACTTCTCCTACTTCGCTCGCTACGGGCCGCCCTCGCCGCTGAATCACCTCTGGTCGCTGTCGGTCGAGGAGCAGTTCTACCTGCTGTGGCCGTGGCTGCTCCTGCTCGGGATCCACTTCGTCCACGAGCGCCGGCGCCCGATCCCGATCCGGCCGCGGCTGGCGGGCTGGACGCTGGCATTGGCCTTCGTCTCGGCGCTCGAGATGGGGATCATGTTTCACCCGACCTTCGATCCCTCGCGCGTGTACTACGGGACCGACACCCGGGCCTTTGGCCTGTTGCTCGGCGCGGCGCTGGCGATGGTCTGGCCCAGCCGGTCGCTGACCCGGTCGGTCGGCCCTCACGCCGCCGATGTGCTCGACGCCGTCGGACTGCTGGGGCTGGTCGTGATCGGGCTGCTGATCTGGCGCACCAACGAGTACTCGGCGTTCATGTACCGGGGCGGCATGGTGCTCCTCTCGGTCGCCACCGTTCTCGCGCTGGCGGCGCTCGCCCATCCCGCGACCCGGCTGGGACGGGTGCTCGGGGTCGGTCCGCTGCGCTGGATCGGCGTGCGGTCCTACGGCATCTACCTCTGGCATGAGCCGGTGATCGTCCTCACCACGCCGCTCGTCAACCGCGGAGTCCAGCCGCTGCGCGCGGCGCTCCAGGTCGGCGCAACAGTGGGCATCGCCGCGCTTTCCTGGCGCTACGTCGAGGAGCCCATCCGCCAGGGGGGCCTCGGCCGCCTCTGGGCACAGGCCAGGTCGGTCAACTGGCGACCCCGGCTGCTCTCGCGTCCGATCCGCGTGGGATTGGGCGCCGGCCTGGCGGCGGTATTGCTCGCCTTTTTGGCGCTCATCGGGGTGACCGCGCCCTCGCCGGTGAGGGCGCTCGTGCCCGGCGTCAACCCGCAGCCGGTGACATTGGCCGCCGACACCGCGGGCGGGGCGAGCGGCGTGTTCGCTCCCGGCACCAGGCCGACCGCGGCCAAGCAC
>JBAPXO010000235.1:0-1625 GCA_049284255.1 Solirubrobacteraceae bacterium
TCGAAATGCGTGAGCGGTGGCGCCTCATCCGCCGCTCCGCTTGGTCTGCTCGGTGTTGAGCCCCAGGTTCCCCGGCGGGTTGCCGAGCACGGCGTGCTTGCCGGAATAGTGCTCGTTGCCGGCCGCGCACTCCGGCGTCTGGCCGGGCGAATCCGTGTTCGGATAGGGGTTGACGTGCAGCGGTCCCAACGACGGCCCCGCCGGTCCGGTGTACGGACGCTGGGACGGACTTGACTCATAGCCGGGACCGTCGCTGATCGCAACCTGCACGAAGCGCAACAGTCCACCCTGGCTGACGCGGTCAGCGAGCACGCTCGAGATGTTGCGCAGGAACAGGGTCACGTAATTGCACGACGCCTGCACCGGGGTCAGAAACGCCAGGGGCGAGCGCAGGCTCTCCGCGGTCAGCGACAGGCGATCGAGACCACCCTGGACGTTGGGGTTCTCGCCGTAGGTCTCGAGCTTGCGCGAGAGCGCGACGGTGCGCCGGTCAAGCGCTGCTGTCCCGGGAAGGTTGCGGGTGCCGGCTGCGAACGTCTGCGCCAGGACGGGTGCGCTCTGGGTGAGGGTGGCCGCCCCCGGGCGCAGGTCGTGCAGGAGCCCGGCTGTGTCCACCAGGAACGGTCGGATCACCGGCGCATCGGCGATCGTGGTCTGGAACGTCGGCGGCGTTTGCGAGATCGCGTCCTGCAGGTAGGGGACGGCGACCCCGGCCAGCGCGCGGAAAGTGGTGTCGAGATTCCCGAACAGGGTGGCCTGCGTCTGGGCCACCGGGGCCAAAGCCCCCGAGTAGCTCTCCAAGCCGCGGAAGAAACCGGCCAGGTTGGTGTGCGGCGATGCGAGGTTGCGCGCCACCGGGCCGAGGTCGTCAAACAGCGGCACGAAGGCGCCGATGGCGCTGTTGATGTCTGAGCCGCGCCCAGCCAGGGCCTCGCCGAATCCGATCGTCGAGCGCCGGACGCCGACTTGCGTGGGCGGCGTGAACATCGACAGCACCTGGTCGAAGTCGACCTCGGCGCCCGCTTGGCTCATCGGGACTGTCGCGTTGTCGGCGAGCACCTGCTTGGAGTGCCCAGGCGTGATCTGCAGGTATTTGAGGCCGATGCTTCCCTTCAAGCGGACGATGAAGGTGGAGTCGGCCGGGAGCGGCTCGATGCTCTTTTGGAGGTGCAGGTTCTCGACCCCGATGGGACGGCCCGTCGATGTCCGCGTCGCGGTGACGCTGGAGACGGTTCCGACCAAGGTCCCGCCGATGTAAACGTCGTCGCCGTACTGCAGCTCTTCGGCGTCGGCCGTCCGAACGTGCAAGGTGTAGCTGGGGACGAAGGGAAGCCCCGCGGTGGCGTTGTAGGCCAGCATCACGGCGACGATCGTCACCAGCACGGTGAGCGACCCGATCACGATCGGGTTGGAGGTCAGACGCGACTGGTTGGGGCGCCGGCTCATCGTCCCTTCCCGAACAGGTAGCCGGCCAGCGCCGAGTACTTGGCGACCGAGTCCGAGGACGCGCTCGCCGTCCTGACCGCCTGCGTGACGAGGCGGTCCGGGGGACGGGTGGCGGTCGCGGTCGCCGCGGCGGCCCCGGCGGAGGCCGCCTTCGCGAAGTTGGCCGAGCAGCCCGGCAC
>JBAPXO010000236.1:0-1991 GCA_049284255.1 Solirubrobacteraceae bacterium
AGTACCTGGAGGGCTACACCTCGATCATCCGGCGCGAGCCGGTCGGCGTGATCGGCCAGATCTCGCCCTGGAACTACCCGCTGATGATGGCGGTGTGGAAGATCGGACCGGCGCTCGCGGCCGGCAACACCGTCGTGCTGAAGCCGGTCGAGACGACCCCGCTGACCACGCTCAAGCTGGCCGAGTACGCGGCCGAGATCTTCCCCAAGGGCGTGCTCAACGTGATCACCGGCCACGGCGAGCCGACCGGCCAGGCGCTGGTCACTCACGCCGACGTCGACATGGTGTCGCTGACGGGCTCGGTGGGAACCGGCAAGTGGATCGCGCGCCACGCCGCCGACACGCTCAAGCGCGTCCATCTCGAGCTCGGGGGCAAGGCCCCGGTCGTCGTCTTTGACGACGTGGAGCTCGAGACCGCACTCGAGACGATCGCGGGCACGGGGTATTACAACGCCGGTCAGGACTGCACCGCCGCCACCCGCGTACTCGCCGGGCCCAAGGTGCACGATGACGTCGTTTCCGGGCTGGCTGAGCAGGCCAAAGGACTGGTGCTCGGGGACACGCGCTCGGCCGATACGACGCTGGGGCCCCTGAACTCGGCCCGCCAGCGCGAGCGCGTCGAGGGCTTTCTGGAGCGCAAGCCTGGACACGTCGAGGTTGTGACCGGAGGCAACGAGCCCGAAGGACCGGGCTTCTTCCTGGAGCCGACCGTCGTGGCGGGCCTGAACCAGGACGACGAGATGATCCAGCAGGAGATCTTCGGGCCCGTGATCACCGTCCAGCAGTTCTCAGACGAGGCCGAGGCGATCGCCTGGGCCAACGGCACGCCATACGGCCTCGCCTCATCGGTCTGGACACGGGACATAGCGCGCGCGATGCGGGTGTCCAACGCTCTGAAGTTCGGCTGCGTGTGGGTCAACGATCACATCCCGCTCGCCTCCGAGATGCCGCACGGCGGCTTCAAGCAGTCCGGCTATGGCAAGGACCTCAGTATGTACGCCCTCGAGGACTACACCGAGGTCAAGCACGTGATGATCTCGCTCGCCTGAGCGAGCGGCGGTTTCTTTACGTCTAGGTGACCTGAACGCTCAGTTAGGAACTTTCGCCCGGATCACCCGTTATTGTGGTCTAGGTTCGAAAGTGGAAGCCTCCGCTCTCCCAGCATCGGTCGGGCTCACGCGAACGCGGATCGCGCTTGGCGCCCCGCTGCTCAGGCTCCGCTCCGACGAGCAACTCATCTCGCTCTTTAGGGCCGGTAGCGACGAGGCCTTCCGTGCGATCCATGATCGCTACCGCCAGCGTCTGTTCGCCTACGCGCGCCAGATGCTCGGAGGGTCGGCCCCCGATGCCGAGGACGTCGTCCAGGACATCTTCGTGCGCGCCTACGCCGGGCTCCGAGCCACTCATCGTCAGCTGGCGCTGCGGGCCTGGCTCTACCGGGTTGCTCACAACCGCTGCATTGATGAGCTCCGCCGGCCCCACGCGGTAGCCAGCGACGGCCTGGAGGCGACCGCGACCGGACCACTCGACGACCCGGTCGCCCGGACCGAGCAGCGCGACGCGTTGCGCCGCTTGATCGCCGATGTCCAGCGGTTGCCCGAGCAGCAGCGCTCCGCGCTGTTGATGCGCGAGCTCGGCGGCGTTGCCTATGCCGACATCGCGGGCGCCCTCGCCGTCTCAGTGCCGGCCGTCAAGTCGTTGCTGGTCAGGGCTCGCGTCGGACTCGCCCAAGCCAGCGAGGCCCGGGACACGGCATGCGCCGAGATCCGGGAGAACCTGATCCTGTCTCACGATCGCGGCGTGCGCACAAGCGGTCTGGCCAGGCGGCACATGCGCGACTGCGCGAGCTGCCGTGAGTTCCGCGGCGAGGTACGCAGCCTCAGCCGCCAGTTCGCGGCCCTGACCCCGGCGCTCGGTCCGGCCGGAGTGGTCGCGAAGCTCCTCGGGCTCGGCGGCGGGGGCGGAGCTGCCGCCGGCGGCATGAGCAGCGG
>JBAPXO010000237.1:0-3449 GCA_049284255.1 Solirubrobacteraceae bacterium
CCTCAGCGCGCCGCCGGGCGGCGGCCATCGACTCCAGGTTGCTCAAATCGCCACCCGCAGCCCGCCGGCGGCAAGCAACGGGACCGGCCGCAGCTGCAGCGGCTCGCCGCCGGCCGCTCGGCCGGCCCTGGGGAGGTCGAACTCGACCTCGCAGCTCGGGCAGCGCAGCATTCCCGCCTGGAGGCGTCCGGTTCCCAGCCGTTCGCCGCACGATGCGCACTCGCTCTGGTAGGCCAGCAGCGAGTCATCGACGTCGGCGAACAGCACCGTGGCGCCCTCGATGTCGACCTCCCGGGTCTCTCCGGGCGCCGGGCGCACCGATTCCTCGAGGGCCACCCAGCGTGAGGACTGAACCGGGGCGGGGCTCGCCTCCGCGACAACACCGGCGTGCACGAGCGGCAGCTCGAACCCCGGCGCCGGCGACTCCGGAGCTTCCACCGACGCCATCGGCAGCGACATCCCGGCGCTCTGGACGGCCGCCGGCTCCTCGGTCACCCCCTTGACCTCGAGGCCGGCGAGATCGGGCGCGTGCTCCTCGAGGGCCTGCTTGATCGCCAGCTCAAGCGTCGCCCTCGAGGCCGCGCACCCATTGCAGCTCCCCTGCAGGACGAGGGTGGCCACCCCATCCCGGAGCTCGACGAGCTCGACGTTGCCCCCGTGGGACTCCATGTAGGGGCGAACCGTGTCCAGGGCCTCCACCACCCGTTCCTCCAGCGACACCGGGTACAGGTCGTGAATCAGCAGCAGGCTGGCCACCGCACCGTCCTGCGAGAGCTGATCCATGATCGTCGCCCCGGCCTCACGGGATTGCGCGATCGTGTCCATGATCCGGGCCAGCCCGTCGCCGTACATGGCGATCACGCTGGCCACGAGCTCCTGGGCGAGCGTCCGGGCCGCCGGGTCCGAGAGCGCGTCGACGCGCTCGGTCAGGGTCTGGATCCGGTCGAGCAGCTCTCCTGGGTCAGCCTCAGCGGCCATTCTCGCTTGCCTTTTTCTTCCGGCCGGGCCTAGCTGAGCCCGGTCGGGGTGTGGATCACCTTGCGGACCTTGCCCGACCCGCTGTACATGTGCACCCCGCACGGCAGGCACGGGTCAAAGCTGCGCACCGCCCGCATGATGTCGACGCCCTTGAAGTTCTCAGGGCCGTTCTCCTCGAAGATCGGCGTGTTCTGGACCGCATCCTCATAGGGACCCGGAGTGCCGAAGGTGTCACGCGGACTGGCGTTCCAGGGCGTCGGTGGGTAGGGCTGGTAGTTGGCGATCTTGCCGTCGCGGATGACCATGTGGTGTGAGAGCACGCCACGGGCGGCCTCGTGGAAACCGACGCTGACCGCGTCGTCGGGGACCTTGAACTCCTTCCAGCTCTTCGTCCGTCCCGCCCTGACCTCCTTGAGCGCACGCTCGAGGCAGTGCAGGCCGACGAGCGCCGAGTAGGCCTGGTGATAGGACCGCGCGCGGTCGCGCTCGACCGCGTTTGACTTCTCCGGCACCTTCCACTCGAGCTCCATCTCGGGGAGCGAAGCCGACTTGGGGAGCACCATCTGGATCGAGTGGCCGGTCGCCTTGAGGTAGCCGAAGTCGACCAGGCCGGCCTTGGCGGTGCACCACTGGCGAGCGAACGGTCCGCCGCCGGTGTCACAGCACACGTGGGTGTCGGTCCGCTTGTCATAGATCCGCGGGGAGACCACCCAGCTGTACTTGTCGGCCCAGTCGCGCTTCTGGGGCTTGGGCAGGGTTTGCTTGTTCCACGGGTGGTTCTTGTCGACCGGATTGCCGAGCGGGTCGTGGGTGACGAACGTCGGCTCGTTCTCCCAGCTGTCGAAGTACGAGCTGCCGAGCAGGATCCTGATCATCAGGTTGATATCCACGAGATCGGTGGAGATGAGCTCGCCGTTGATGGCCACCCCCGGGGTGATGTAACGCTTGCGGCCCCATTCGGTCATCGACTTGTAGTCGTAGTCGACGTAGTCGGGGTCGTCGAAGCAGCCCCAGTTGACGAGGTTTGTCTCCCGGTAGCCGACCATGTCGTATCCGGGCAGCTCGGTCAGGAAGAAGTCGTACAGGTCGTCATGCATCGGGACCGTGCGCTTGACGTAGTCCATGTAGCGCATCAAGCGCACGTAGTAGTCGGTCAGGGTCTGATGCGTGATGTCGGCGCTGCAGCCGCCGGGCATGATCGTCGACGGATGGGTGTGTCGGCCACCGAACAGGCAGTACATCTCGCGTGTGTACCTGGCTACCTGCAGCGTCTCCAGGTAGAAGCTGCCCGTGAACGGGTTCAGCGCCCGCATGATGTCGGCGACCGTCTTGTAGCCGTGGACATCTGAGTGCGGAGCCGAGGTGTTCTCGGCCTTGGCGAGCAGGGTCGGGTTGGTGTCCTTGACCATCTGCTCGCAGAAATCCACGTTGGCCATGCAATCGTTGAAGATCGCGTGGTCGAACATGTAGTCGGCGGACTCTGCCAGGTTGAACGCCAGGTCGCCCAGGGGCGGCGGCTTGACCGAGTAGGCCATGTTCTGGTTCAGGCACGAGCACGTGCAGTGGTTGTCGCCGCAGATGCCGCAGATGCGGCTGGTGATGAAGTGGGCGTCGCGTGGGTCGATCCCCTTCATGAAGATGTCGAATCCACGGAAGATCATCGACGTGCTGTAGCACTTGTTGACGCGCTGGTTGGAGAAGTCGATCTCGGTGTGAATCCCGAGGCTGCCCACGATCCGGGTGATCGGATCCCAGGACATCTCCTTGACCATGACCTTCTGCTCGGTGGCGGTTGATGCCATTTCGAATGCTCCTTTGGAAGTGGGGGTCGGGCCTGCCGGCTACCAGCGCTTCTGGTAGCCGCTCGTCAGCACCGGCCCGGGGCGCCGCCACTCGGGCTCGACGTCGTACTCCTTCTTGATGTTGCGCTGGCGGAAGTACTTGAGGATCGGTCCGTAGCTGAAGCGCTCGAGGTCGGCGGCGCGGCTACCCCACTTGTCGGGGTCCATGAACGGCATGTACTTGTCAGGGAAGCCCGGCATCGTGCACGCCATGCAGATGCCACCCACGTTCGGGCAGCCGCCGACGCCGTTGACCCAGCCGCGAATCGGCACGTTGCACTTGACCACCGGGCCCTTGCATCCGAGCTTGACCAGGCAGCGGTGATCGGATCCGTACTCGGTCGCGAACTGTCCCTCCTCGACGAAGCCGGCGCGGTTGCACCCTTCTCGGACCGTGCGTCCAAAGAGCCACTTGGGGCGCAGCTGCTCGTCGAGGTCGGGGGCGGGCGCCATCCCGGCCAGGTGAAAGACCAGGTACATCAGCGTCTCGGTCATGTTGTCGGGCTGTGCCGGGCAACCGGGGATGCAGACCACCGGGAGGTTGGCCTTCGAGCGCCACTTCCAGCCCAGATAGTCCGGCAGACCCATGGCGCCGGTGGGGTTGTTCTTCATCGCCGGGATGCCGCCGTA
>JBAPXO010000238.1:0-10888 GCA_049284255.1 Solirubrobacteraceae bacterium
GCACAAGCGGATCTGCTCCAAGGAGGGCAAGGAAGTCCCCTACAAGCAGGTGGCCAAGGGATACGAGCTGCGCGGCGGCGAATACGTCCTGCTCAGTCAGGAGGAGATCGACGCCGCCGCGGGCGAGCATTCTCGCCTTATCGAGCTCGATGAGTTCGTGCGTGCCGCCGAGATCGACCCTGTCTACTACGAGCGCACCTACTACCTCGGGGTCGGCAAGGATGGCGCCGACGCGTACCGCCTGCTCCACGATGCCCTCGAGCGCTCGCAGCGAATCGGCATCGGCCGCTGGGTGTTTCACAACCGGGAGTACCTGGTCGCGGTTCGCTGCGCCGGCGACGGGCTGGCGCTGCACACCATGAACTTCGATGACGAGCTCGTCGACGCCGACTCCCTGGATCTGCCCAAGCCCAGCCGCGCCCCCTCCAAGCGAGAGATCGAGATGGCGGGCACGCTGGTCGACTCACTGCACGATCGCTTCAAGCCCGAGGACTTCGAAGACTCCTATCGCCAGCGGGTCCTGGACCTGATCGCGGCCAAGGCTCGCGGTGAGGAGCCCGAGCTCCCCGAGGCTCCGCAGGAAGCGGAGATGCCCGACCTCGAGGCGGCCCTGGAGGCCAGCCTCGCGGGACGCAGCTGATGCCGCGATCGCTGTGGACAGGCTCGCTGAGCTTCGGACTGGTCAACGTTCCGGTCAGGGTGATCGCGGCCACCCGTGACCTTGACCTGCACTTCCGCCAGATCCACGAATCCGATGGCGCGCCGATCGAGGTCCAGCGCTGGTGCTCGAAGGAGCACACCGAGATCCCGTATGAGGAGATCACCCACGGCTACGAGACCGACGACGGCGACCAGGTCATCGTCACCGATCTGGAGCTTGCAGCGATCGAGCCTCGCAAGACGCGCACGATCGACATCGAGCAGTTCGTCGATCTCGATGACGTCGATCCGATCTACTTCGATCATCCCTACTTCCTGATCCCGGCCTCCGAGGACGATGGCTCGGCGCGGGCCTACCGGCTGCTCACCGAAGTGATGGCCAAGACCGACCGTGCCGCCCTCGGCCGCTTCGTGATGCGCGCCAAGGAGTACCTGGCGATCGTGCGCGAACGCGACGGCGCGTTGACGCTCACGACGATGCGGTTCGCCGATGAGGTCCGCGAGACCAAGCAGATCGACCAGGCCACTCAGAAGGCGCACAAGCCGCCGCGCAAGCAGCTCGAGGCCGCGGTGGCCGTGATCGAGGAGCTCTCCTGCGAGTGGGAGCCCGGTAAGCACAAGGACCGCTACCGCGCCCGCCTGAAGCGCGTCGTGGACCGCAAGCGCAAGGGCGAAACCATCAAGGCGCCCGAGGCGACTCAGGCGCCCGCCGCGGCCGAGGATCTGATGGCGGCGCTGGAGCGCACACTGGCCGACATCAAGGACGGTGGTAGCGGACGCTGGTCCGATCAGCGTGAACCCCAGGAGGCGAGCTGAAGTAGCGTTGGTGGAGAGGATGGTCCCCGATCGGACAGTGCCGCAGGTCCGCCGTCTGCGAGCCCAGGACCGCCAGCGCTGGGGCGAGCTCTGGCACGGATATCTGTCCTTCTACCGCGCCGATCTCTCCGACGAGGTCACCGACCTGACCTTCAGGCGCCTATGCGAGCGCGACCAGGGGATGCTCGGGCTCGTCGCCGTTGACACCGAGGACCGGCCGATCGGTCTCGCTCACCTCGTGTTTCACCCCGCGACCTGGAGCGCCGAGGGCTACTGCTACCTGGAGGACCTGTTCGTTGACCGAGGGCAGCGCGGTGGCTTGGTCGCACGGACGCTCTTCGCCGCGGTTTATGCCCAGGCGCGCGAGCGCGGTGTGGGGCGCGTGTACTGGAACACCCAGCAGTACAACGGGGCGGCCAGATCGCTGTACGACACGGTCGGTGAGCTGACGTCCTTCGTCGTCTACGAACACACGATTGAAAATGACAAGGGAGGCTCAGATGCCGCCTGAGAACTGGACGGTCTCCAAGGACGGGCTGTTCAAGAAGCTTCGCTTCGCCGGGATATCAGAGGAGACGATCGCCCAGCTCGACGCCGTCCTCCCGGACCCCGTCGATCTCAACCGCTACGCCGACACCCTCGGCCGCTACGGCCTGTCGCGGGACGAGCTCGTCAGCCGGCGCGGCGGGAGTCCCTAGCGGCTGGTCGGCTGGTCGGCCTGGGATATTTTCACGGCCAGGCCGTGACTTTTTCCCTCATCGACGGTCTAACCCCGGATCAACCCGGTCTCATAGGCGAGGATGACCGCCTGGATGCGGTCTCGCAGCTGCAGCTTCATCAGGATCCGCTTCACGTGCGTCTTGACCGTCGACTCCTCGATCACGAGCTCTGACGCGATTTCCCCGTTGGAGAGCCCGCGGGCCACGAGCGTGAGCACCTCGCGCTCGCGCGGGGTCAGCTCGGCGAGGCGATCGGTGGCGTCGATCCTCGACGGAAGCCCGGCCACGCGATCGAGCACGATCCGGGTCACCGACGGCGAGAGCAGCGAATCGCCGCCGGCCACGGTGTGGATCGCTGCCAGCAGCTCCTCGGGGCGGGTGCGCTTGAGCAAGAAGCCCGAGGCGCCGGCCTCGATCGCGCCGAAGATGTAGTCGTCCTGCTCGAAGGTGGTCAGGATCACGACCTTGGTCTCCGGCGAGACGGCGAGCACATTCCGGGTGGCGGCGATGCCGTCGACGCCCGGCATCCGCACGTCCATCAGGACGAGATCGGGCGAGAGAGCCCGGGCGGACTCGACGGCCGCGCGCCCATCGGCCGCCTCGCCGACGACCTCGCTGTCGGCGTCGCTGGAGATGATCGCCCGCAGGCCGGCGCGCATCAGATGATCGTCGTCCACGAGCAGGACCCGGACAGGGTCGGTCATCGAGCGGGCTCGCGCTCGGCTGCGTAAGGGAGCGCGGCTTGGACCTGGAATCGACCGCCCTCCCACGTCGCCTCGAATCTGCCCCCGAGCAGGTTCGCACGCTCGCGCATGCCCTGGATGCCGTGACCGGCCACGGTGAAGCCGTCTCCGACGAAACCGTCGCGCTTCACGGTGGCGACCGGGTTTGAGATCGTGAGCTCGAGTCGTCGCTCGGTGTAGGCGATATCGATATCCACCGAGCCCGCGCCGTGGCGGGCGGCGTTGGTCAGCGACTCCTGCAAGATTCGGTAGGCGGCTTGGTCAAGGCCAGGGCTCAGGGCTCGCTGGGTTCCCCGCTCCCGGATCACCACCGCTAGTCCAGCGGTGCGGTGCAGCGCGACCAGGGTGTCGACGGCGGCCAGGCCGATCGGCGGCTCGACTCTGTCGCCGTTTGCATCCGCCGAGCCGTCCTCGCGCAACCCGCGGATCAGGCGCTCGATGTCGTCGATCGTCCCCCGTGCGACTTCCTCGATCGTGGTCAGCGCCGACTCGACGGCCGCCGGGTCGCGGTCTTGGAGCAGCCGCGCGCCCCCGGCCTGCACGAGGATGACGTTGATGGCATGCGCCGCGGAATCGTGCAGGTCCCGCGCGATCCGCGTGCGCTCCTCGGCCGCGGCAAGCCGGCGCTGGTGCTCGGTCTCACGCTTGGCGCGTTGAGCGCGCTCGCCGACCTCGACGCGCCGCAGGCGACGCTGGCGCGCCTGATCGCCGACGATCCACGCGCCGCCCCAGAGTGCCGCCGCCGCGAGCAGGGGCGTGAGGGGAAACCCTGACTGCGCCGTCGCCGACGCCCCGACATGGAGCGCCCCGAGGACGATGACGACGGCAGCGGTCAGCTCAGGCCGCTCGCGGCAACGCTCGCTGGCCGCCACGTAGAAGAGGGCGAGCGTCGGACCCACGGGCGGCCCCATCACGTCCCCCAACGCGAACATCAGAGCGCTCGCCATCGTGGTGAGCGCGAAGACGGTCAGAGGCGCGCCGCGGCGGCCGGCCAGGGGCAGTGAGGACAGCGCTGCCAGCACGATCCCCCACGCCCCCGGGCCGTGGCCGAGACGGTGATGGCCGTGCATGATCACCAGCGTGAGCGCAAACGCGCCTGCGGCGACGACCAGGTCACGCCGACGGCATGACGCCCAGGGAGGGCGGGTCTCAGCCCCGCCAGCGGATGCGCTCAGCGACGCCACATCGAGGTCAGCGTACCGGGCGACGGGCCGTCCGTAGTCATCCCGGGGCGGGATTGCTGTCCTCCCCCGGGAGGATGTGGGGATGCTCCCGCCGGGTGTTTTCTCCCGGGGCACCCCGGCGTACGGTGATCGCATGTCCGTCCACACCGATCTGAGCCGCAACCGAGTCACCGAGGCGCCGAGCGCGGGGTTGATGTGGTTCATGGTCGCCACGCTCGTAGTCATGTCCACGCTGCACCTGGCCGGGGTGCTTGACGTTGGCTCGCAGAGCTCGAACGGGGACAGCGCCGGCATTGCCGAGGCCGTGATCGCCGTCGTGCTCGCCTACGGGGCGGCCGGGCTGCGGCGTCGAACCCCGCACGCACGCCGCGACGCGCGGCTGGCCACCGGCTTTGCGATCGTGGGCTTCCTGATCGGGCTCAGCTTCACCGTCCCCAGCGGCGACGCGGTCGACATCGTCTACCACGGCTTCGGCCTCGTGGTCCTGCTGATCACGCTGGGGGCGCTGCGGCGCTCCAGCGAGCGCACCGGATATCGGCGATGAGCAAGCCCGGCACACGAATTGCCCCCGGTCTGGATGCCGAGCTGCGCAGCGACCCGGAGCTGCGCGCCAGCGACCAGGAGCGCGAGGCGGTGGCCGAGCGACTGCGCTCCCATCACGCCGACGGGCGTTTGGACACCGACGAGCTCCAGGAGCGGCTGGGTCGCTGCTATGCGGCCCGGACTCGGGGTGAGCTCGCCGAGCTGCTGGGCGACATGCCTCGAGCATCGGCGGCCCACCCCTACCGTGGGCGGCCCTTCGGGCCGTGGCCGCGGCCGCTGGTGTTCGTCTTCGCCGCCGTGCTCGCGCTTTCGGTCCTCTCCTCTGAGCACCACCACGCGCACCGCGTGTTTCCGCTCGTGCTGCTTGTCCTGGTGGCAGCGCTGGTGGCGCGGCGATTGCGGACGCGATAGCGCGTGCGCCACTGAGGCCCGAGCTCAGGAGACGATCAGCGCCTCCGGGCTGAGCTCTGTGCGCGACGCGTAACCGTCGACGGCCATGAGCAGGTCGGCCTCGGCGAGCAGGCAACGCAGCACGTGGACGATGCCCTCCTCGCCACCCACCGCCAGTCCCCACGCGTAGGGTCGCCCGATCCCCACCGCCCTGGCGCCCAGCGCGAGCGCCTTGACGATGTGCTCGCCGCCGCGCACGCCCGAGTCAAAGATCACCGGAGCATCGCCCGCCGCTTCCACGACCGCGGAGAGCATGTCGATCGCGGCGACGCCGCCGTTGGCTTGACGGCCGCCATGGTTTGAGCAGTAGATGCCGTCGACGCCGGCAGCGAGCGCGCGTCGCGCATCCTCGGGGTGGCAGATGCCCTTCAGGAGGAGCGGCAGGTCGGTCAGCGACCGCAGCCAGGCCAGGTCATCCCAGCTCAGCCCTGGATCGGAGAAGCCGGCCGCCCAGTGCACAGCGGCGGCGCGGATGTCCTCCTCCGGCGACTTCTCGAGCTTGGCGCGGAAGATCGGGTCGGACGTGTAGTTGGCCAGGCAGTGGCCCTGCAACTGCGGAAACGAGGCGAGCGCGAGGTCACGGGGACGCCAGCCCAGGACCTGCGTGTCAAGGGTCACGACGATCCCCTTGAAGCCGGCGGCCTGCGCGCGCGTGACCAGGCTCGCCGCGAGCTCGCGGTCGGCCGGTGTGTAGAGCTGGAAGAACCCCGGGGTATCACCGAGCTCGCCCGCGACGTCCTCCAGCGGGTCGACCGACAGCGTCGAGGCGACCATCGGCACCCCCATCCGCGCGGCCGCGCGAGCGGTGGCGAGATCGCCGTGTCCGTCCTGGGCGCACAGGCCGATGACGCCAACCGGGGCAAGCAACAGCGGCGTGGGCAGCTCGATCCCGAACAGCTCGGTCGAGAGGTCACGCTCGGCGGCCCCGGCGAACATCCTCGGGATCAGGCCGTAGCGATTAAATGCGGTGACATTGACGTCCTGGGTGTGCTCGTTGCCTGCCCCGCCGGCGACGTAGGAGAGGATGTGTGGCGCAAGCGCCGTGGCCGCGCGACGCTCGAGCTCGGCATAGGACATCGGCAGCGACGGCCGGGTGCCGCTCAGCCCGCCGAAGTAGATCTCGAACTGGTAGTCGCCGAAGTTGGGCATGCACTCTCCTGGAGCTGAAGGGGTTCAGATCCTCTCATGTGGACGACCACGTCTTGTACATTCCAGAAGATGGAGCGAGGGAGGGCAGGCCAGGCGCTCGTCGCGCTCGCGCTCGCAGCGCTGGCGTCGCTGCTGCTGGCCTGCTCTGCCAGCGCGGCCAGCGGCCCGTACGCGCCGCTCAATCGCCCCGGACCCCCGCTCAGCGTGCCCGCCTCGGCGCTCAGCAGCTCGCTCACCTGCACCTCGGGGGTGGCTCACGCTTCCCGTGATCCGATCCTGCTCGTGCCCGGGACCAACCTCGAGCCCCAGTCCAACTACTCGTGGAACTACGAGCGCGCCTTCAGTTCGCTGGGCTGGCCTTACTGCACGGTCTCCTTGCCCGACAACACCATGGGCGACATCCAGGTCGCCGGCGAATACATCGTCCACGCCCTGCGGACGATGGCCGCCAAGGCCGACCGCAAGGTCGATGTCCTCGGCTTCAGCCAGGGGGGGATGGTCCCGCGCTGGGCGCTGCGCTTCTGGCCCGACACACGATCTCTGGTCAACGATCTCGTGGGCCTCGATCCCTCCAACCACGGGACGCTGGACACCGACGTCATCTGTCATGCCGTGTGCCCGCCGGCGTACTGGCAGCAGGCCAGCCAGTCCCACTTCACGGCGGCCCTCAACAGCTACGCCGAGACCTTCTCCGGGATCAACTACACCGTGATCTACAGCCGCACCGACGAGATCGTCGTCCCTAACCTCGACGCTTCGGGAAGCTCCTCGCTGCACACGGGGTCGGGACAGATCGCGAACATCGCCGTGCAGCAGATCTGTCCCGCCGACGTCTCCGACCACCTGGCGATGGGCTCGTATGACCCGGTCGGCTACGCGCTCGCCGTCGATGCCTTCACGCACACCGGACCCGCCGATCCGGCCCGCATCTCCTCCAGCGTGTGCTCCCAACCCTTCCAGCCGGGCGTCAATGCAGCCACCTTCCCGACCACCTACGCCTCCTACCTGGGCGCCGTCGGCGAAGCCGAGCTGCAGTCTCCCGAGGTCACCGCGGAACCCGCCCTGCAGTGCTACGTATTCGCATCCTGCTCGCAGTCGCAGGCCACGGCACCGGGCAGCTTCTCGTGCGCGGCCCCGACGGGAAAGATTGCCGGGCGCTCGCTCGGGCCGCTATCGCTGGGGATGACGCGGGCCCGCGCGCGGCGACCGTTCCCGGCCTTCTCCTCGCGCCGCCACAGCTACGAGGACTTCTTCTGCCCGGCCCGCCACGGAATACGGGTGGGCTACGCGTCGCCGGCGCTCTTACGCCGCCTACCCGCCCGCAAGCGGGGCGGCCTCAAGGATCACGTCGTGCTCGTGCTCACCGCCAGCCCGCACTACGCGATCAAGGGCGTGCGCGCCGGGTCACGGCTGAGTGCGGCGCGCCGGCATCTGAAGTTGAGCCACCCCTATTACGTGGGGCGCAACACCTGGTACCTGGCGCCCGGCGGGGCGGCCCGAGACGTGCTCAAGGTCCGCCACGGCGATGTCCAGGAGATCGGGATCGGGCAGAACAGCCTGACCACGCCGCGGCGCCTGGCAGCGGCGTTCCTGCGCAGCTTCTCCTGAGCGTCGCTCCCCTCAAGCCGCCTGGCTGCCCTGCCGATGAGGGACTTGGTGGCCGGTCCGACGACCCACCCGACGGGCTGTGGCGGTTGCGTGTCTCACCCCGCAATGGCCAGCATGGTCGACCACCGGACTCCGAGTCCGGGGCCCCGCGAGCCGCTGAAGCGCCCGATGCCCGTGGCCACCGGCCACGCCGACCTGCTCGTCGTGGGACGGCTGGTGACCATGGACGCCGCCCACCCCGAGGTCGAGGCGCTCGCCGCGCGGGCAGGGCGGATCGTGGGCCTGGGCACCGTCGGCGAATTGGAGGGCCTGCGAGGACCCCGCACCGAGGTCGTGCAGCTCGGTGATCAGGTCGCCTACCCCGGGTTCGTCGAGCCCCACATGCACCTGTGGACCACGGGCCTGTTTGAGAAGTGGATCGACTGCTCGCCGCTTCGGCATCCGTCATTCGACGCGATCCTCGGCGAGCTCCGGGCCGCCTCGGCACATCCCGGTGACGAGGGCTGGGTGCTGGGCCAGCTCTATGACCCCTCGCTTCTGGACGGTGAGCCGGAGCTCACTCGCGAGCTTCTCGATCAGGTCATCCCCGACCATCCGGCGCTGGTTATGAATGCCTCGATGCACTTCGGCTACGCGAACTCCCGGGCACTGGCGCTCGCGGGCATCACCGAGGACACGCCCGATCCACCCGGGGGTACCTACGGCCGCACCGACGGGCGGCTTAACGGATCGATCGGAGAGGTCGGGGCGATCCTGACGATGCTCGCGGTCGTCCCCAAGGCCAGCCACGACGAGTTCCTGGAGTGCGTGCTCACCATCATGCGGACCGCCGCCGGCCGCGGCGTGACCAAGATCCACGAGGCCGGAACCGGAGGCCTCTTCGGGGTGGCCGAGCTCGACATGCTCCACAGCCTGGCCGCCGACGGCCGTCTGCCCGTACGGGTGACGACTGCGCAGTTTGAAACCGCGCGTCCGGCGTTTGAGTCCGCCGGCCTGCAGCCCGATGCCGGTGACGATCTCGTACGCGCCGTCAGCTGGAAGGTGATCGCCGACGGCTCCAACCAGGGACGCAGCGGCTACCAGTCCGCGCCCTACCTCGGCCGCACCGAGCGGGGGCGCCCCAACTACAGCTCCGAGGAGGTCGCCGAGATCATCGGCCGCGCCGACAGGGAGGGATGGCAGCTGATGGTGCATGCCAACGGCGACGCCGCGATCGAGGAGGTCGTCGGCGCCTACGAGGCGGCGCTTGTCAGCGGACGCCGGTCAGACCGCCGGCACCGCATCGAGCACTGCTCGCTGGCCACCGAGGACCAGCTCGCTCGCATGGCGGCAATCGGGGTATCGCCCTCGTTTCTGATCAACCACGTCTACTTCTGGGGACGCGCGTTCCGTGACACCCTGATCGGGCCTGAGCGTGCCGCCCGGCTCGACCCCGTCGCGTCGGCGCGCCGGCACGGGCTGCGACCGAGCTTTCACAGCGACTACAACGTCACCCCGATCGACCCTCTGCGGGCGGTGCAGACCGCGGTCACGCGCCGGGTGCGTGACGGCGGAGAGGTGCTCAACGCCGCGGAGTGCGACAGCGTCGAAACGGCCATGCGGGCGATCACCATCGACGCCGCCTGGCAGACCCACACCGACGACCAGGTCGGAAGCCTAAAGGTCGGCAAGTTCGCCGACCTCGTCTTTCTGTCCGAGGATCCCCAGCGCGTCGATCCCGAGGCGATCGCCGACATCGCCGTCTTGCAGACCCGGCTGGCGGGGGCGCCCCCGCCGGGCGCCGGCGGGGCCTCGGCGTAGCTCAGCCCGCCTCCGGAGCTATTCGACTTCGAGTTCTGGCGTCCCGACTTGGGGCCCGAGTGACGGGCTCCCCGAACGCCTGTCCTCAGCCGCCGCCCCTCTGGGCTGCTGGATGTCGGGCCGAGCGATCGCCAGGTACGCAACCAGGAGGAAGGTAGCCACAGCGAACACCACCGCGGTCGGGCCGTTGCCGAAGCCGAGACCGGTGATGCTCCGGGGTTTGCTGATGTAGTCGGCAAAGGACGCCCCGAGTGGCCGCGTCACAACGTAAGCCATCCAGAACGCCGCGATGCTGTTCAGACCGAATCGCCACCGGGCGAGGGCCGGGAGAAGGATGACCACGGAGAAGAAGATTCCCGAGGCCAGGTAGCCCATGTTGAGCGAGTCTGCCGTGAAGTCCCCGAGCGCCGTCCCCAGGGCAAAGGTTGCGAACACCGTGGCCCAGTAGAAGGCTTCGCGGCGCTGGGTCGTGACGCTGTGGATGGATAGCGTTCCCTCACTGCGCTGCCAGGTCCAGAACACTGCCGCGAGGATGACGGCCCACAGAATCGTCGTCCCCAGGTATGGAATATGGACGTCGAGATGAAGGAAATCCGAGATCCCGGTACCGGCGATCGCGATGGCGTAGGCCAGGAACCAATAGGCGAAGGCTCGGTACCGGCGAGTCGCGAACTGCAGAACAAGCCCGATGACGAAGAGCGCGACCTCCGTGCCGCCGCCCCCGAAATTCCCATATGTCTTCAGATAGTCGGAGGTGACTTCCCCCCCAGCGGTGGTCAGGATCTTTACAACCCAGAAGACCAGGATGATCTCGGGGACCTTCGCGGCAACGGGCGCGGGAAAAAAGCGCCCGAGCACAGGCACCTGATCACGGGAATGCAGATTTCGTCCTCCGGAGTTCACGGGAGATCGGCGTCAACGGCGACGCGTTCGCCGTAGTGCTTGCTCAGGTTGCGTACCTCGATCACGGGGCGAACGTACAGCACCGCGACCCCCGGTTCCCGGCTCGCCCCGGCTTTTAGAGTTCCCTTAGCGCAGCTACCTCGTGCGCTAACAAAAGCCCCGCAAGTATGAGATTTACATGAGAGCCGCCGTGGTTCGGTAGCCGCTGACTTCTACGGGCCCGATAACCACAGCTTTTCGGAGTGCACTCGAGTCCCTAGTGGCCCCGTTTGGCCACGCTGCTGTGGAGCAGCGTCTGTTCGTCGATGAGGTG
>JBAPXO010000239.1:0-6938 GCA_049284255.1 Solirubrobacteraceae bacterium
GGCCGCGAAGTACGCCGTGGAGCGCGCGCTCTCGGTGTGTAGCAGCATCTGCGCGCAGCGGTGCGCCACCGCCTGGAAGGACCCGACGGGGACGCCGAACTGCTTGCGTTCCTTGACGTACTCCAGGGTCATGTCGAGCGCGCGCTGGGAGATTCCGACGATCTCGGCCGCGAGCGCCGCGTACACCCGCGCCGACGCGCCCCCACCGAGGGCTTCGCCGTCACCACTCACGGTGGCGTAGCGGCGGGTCGAGTCGATCGTCCGCAGGAGGTCGGAGCTCGGCGACGGGAGCAGGCGGGCGGTGTCGCCGTCGATCAGGACGGCGAGCTGTGCCCCGTAGCCGTCGGCCGCCAGGTCAGGGCTCCCGACCGCCGCCGTCAGCTCGCCGGAGACCAGACCGGGCAGCCAGCGCTCGCGCTGCTCGTCGGAGCCAGTGGCCTGGATCACCGAGGCCGCGACCGCGGTGGAGAAAAGCGGGGTCGCCGCGCAGGCATAGCCGAGCTCTTCGAGCAGGACCGCCAGCTCGACGGCTCCCAGTCCCTGGCCGCCGTACTCCTCGGACACTGCGATTCCCGGCCAGCCGAGCTCGACGATCTCGCGCCACAGGGCGTCGTCGTAGGCGTCGGCCTCGGCCGCCTCGCGGACCTTGGCAAACGGTGAGCGCGCGGCCAGCAGCTCGCGCGCGACGTTCTTGATCTCCTTCTGGTCCTCGGTCAGATCGAAGTCCATGTCAGCCTCCTATCGAGCCTTGGGGAGACCGAGCACGCGCTCGGCGACGATGTTCTTGAGCACCTCGGTGGTTCCACCCTCGATCGAATTGCCGCGAGCGCGCAGGAGCTCATACGACCACCGGCTGCCTGCCACCAGCGCGCTGGGGCCGAGCAGCTCGGCGGCGAACTGGGTCAGCTGCTGGTTGGTCTCCGACCACATCCACTTGGTCAGCGAGCCCTCGGGCCCGGGCTGTCCGTACTTCTCGATCGCGGTCAGGCCCCGGTAGGCGGTCAGCCTCAGGACCTCGGCCTTGAGATGGAGCTGACCGAGGCGGTCGGCGACCACGGGATCGTCGAGGCGATCGCGCGCCGCGGCCTCCTCGACCAGGCGGTCCAGGAGCTGGCGCAGCCGGACTTGAAGGAAGAAGGCCAGGCCGGCGCGCTCGTTCATGAGCGTGGTGAGCGCGACCTTCCAGCCGTTGCCGACTCCGCCGAGGACGTTCTCATCGGGGATCCGCGCCCCGTCGATGAAAAGCTCGTTGAACTCGGCCTCGCCAGTGATCTGGCGCAGCGGCACGACCTGCACCGCCTCTTGCTCCATGTCCATGAGGAAGTAGGTGAGCCCCTTGTGCTTGGCCGCCTCGGTGTCGGTGCGCGCCACCAACATGCACCACTTCGAGTACTGGGCACCGCTGGTCCACACCTTCTGCCCGGTGACCACCCACTCATCGCCGTCCTTGACCGCGCGCGTCTTGACGGCCGCCAGGTCAGAGCCGGCATCGGGCTCGGAGAACCCCTGACACCAGATCTCCTCGGCGGTCAGGATTGGCGCCAGGTAGCGCTCCTTCTGCTCGGGCGTCCCCCAGGCCATGATCGTCGGCCCGGCCAGCAGCAGCCCAAGCACGTTGGCCGGCAACGGCCCACCGGACCGGCCGAGCTCCTCGAAGAAGATCGCCGACTGAGTCAATGTCGCCCCTCGCCCGCCGTACTGGGGCGGCCAGTGCACCGCTGCCCAACCTCCGTCGGCGAGCTCGCGCTGGAAGTTGCGGCGCCAGGTGTAGTGCGCGTCCTCGTCGTGCTCGGGTTCTTGGCCCGGGTCGTGATCGCCAAACCAGGCGCGCAGCTCGTCGCGAAACGCGAGCTCGGGCTCGCTGAAGGTCAGGTCCATTCAGGTCTCCTCGGAGTTCTCGGTGACGGTGATCTTGAACGCGGCTCGGTGCTCGTGCCCTGGTGAGACGATCGTCAGCCCATCGCCGCTCACCAGCGCGTTGGTCAGCGCCGTCATGGGCTCAAAGCAAATGAAGTCGTGGCCGGGCGGAGCGTAGACCTGGCCGTAGCCATAGCCCTCCTCGAAGGTCACCGTCAGCGCTGAGCGATCGGCGGCCACTTTGAACTCCGGCGGCGCATCGAGCCCGACCAGGCCATCGTCAAAACTCTTGTCCGCGAGCGTGAACTGACGTTCCCGGATCGGTTCGCTCGTCCCCGTCGGCAGCATCTGGTCGTCGAGCACCAGACGCCGCGCGGCCCCGAGCGAGACCTGCCAGTCCTCACGGCGCGTGCCGGCCAGCGTGAGGTAGGGGTGGTATCCGAAGGACACCGGCACGGCGTCGTCTCCGGTGGCGCGCAACGTCGTGACCAGCTCCAAGCCGTCGTCGCGGACGCGCGCCTCGACGATCAGCTCGTGCTCGAACGGAAACAGCTGCAGCAGTTCGTCGGTAGTCCAATCCAACCGACCCCGGATCCGATCGCCCGGCAGCCCATCATCGAGCCGCCAGCTCAGCAGCCTCGGCAGCGCGCCGTGGATCGGCAGGCCGTTGGGATCAAGCGGATAACGGCCCTCGGGATCGGGCAGCGTCACCTTTTTGCCGGCGGCGGCGTAGCCCCGGGCGGCGAGCCGGTTGGCCCATGGATGCAGGAGCGGGATGCCCATCGTCTTGCCGCGCTGCGCATAGGCCCCCACCCCCCGGCCGGCGTCGAGCAACTCCTCTCCGTCCAGGCTCAGCGAGCAGCACAGCATGTTGGCGGCGGGCACGAATTGCGCCTGCGCGACGCCGCCCTCCGAGCGGATCGTCACCGTGTCGTATCCGTCAGAGGTGCTCACGCCTGGCAAAGGGTAAGACACCACGGCTCCCCTGTCTCATTCGAGGACCACCCCGGACCGTCCGCGTCGGCCGATGGCCCCAACCACGACCTGGGAACTGGTAGAACGCGTGCTGTGCCCAGGGTCCTGATCATCGGGGCCGGATTCGGCGGAATTTCGGCAGCGATCGAGCTCCGACGCCACGGCTTCGACGAACTGACGCTCCTCGAGGCCGCTGACGACCTCGGTGGCACTTGGTTTCACAACGACTACCCAGGCGCCGCGTGCGATGTCCCCAGCCATCTGTACTCGTTTTCCTACGAGCAGCGTCGCGACTGGTCGCGCCTGTGTTCGCCTCAGCAGGAGATCCTCGACTACCTGCATGAGGTCGCCGCCAAGCACGAGGTCGATGGTCTGATCAGGACCTCCCAGCGCGTGCGCGAGTGCGCGTACGACGAGGCGTCGCGATCCTGGACCGTGGAGACCGAGAGCGGCGAACGCCACTATGCCGAGGCCGTCATCCTGGCGACCGGCCAGCTCAACCGCCCCGCGATCCCCGCGTTGCCGGGTGCCGAACGCTTTGCCGGTCACAGCTTTCACTCGGCGCGCTGGGACCACGGCTACGACCTGGACGGCAAGCGGATCGCCGTCGTGGGAACGGGAGCGAGCGCCGTGCAGTTCGTGCCAGCGGTGGCCAGGCGGGCGGCACGGCTGAACGTGTTCCAGCGCTCGGGAAACTGGATCCTCCCGCGCAAGAACCATCGCTACTCGGCCGCCCTGCGCACGCTCATCACGCGGGTTCCGTTCCTGCAGACGGCGCGCAGGGAATTCGTCTTCAACTACACCGAGGGCATCACGCTTTCGATCCGCCACCCCAAGACGGCGGGGCGGGTGCTGTCGTGGCGATGCTCGCGGTTCATGCGCAGCCAGCTCAAGGACCCGGAGCTGCGGGCCAAGGCGTGGCCCGACTACACCTGCGGGTGCAAACGGATCCTGTTCAGCTCCCACTACCTGCCTGCCCTCGCCCAGCCCAACGTCGAGCTCGTCACCGATCCGATCGCCGAGGTCACCGAGACCGGCATTCGCACCGAGGACGGAGCCGAGCGCGAGGTCGACTGCATCATCTGGGGCACCGGCTTTCGCGCCAGCGAGTTCGTGGCGCCGATGCGCGTGTTCGGGACAGACGGAGCCGAGCTCAACAAGATCTGGAATGAGGGCGCTCATGCCCACCTGGGAATAACGGTCCCGGGCTTTCCGTCCATGTTCCTGATGTACGGGCCCAACACGAACACCTCGGGCGGCTCGATCATCGTCTACCTCGAGGCCCAGGCGGCCTACATCCGCCAAGCCCTCGCACACCTACGATCGGGCGGCTACTCGAGCCTCGACGTCCGCCCCGAGGTGGAGGCTGCCACAGACCGCGAGCTCCAGGCTCGGTTTGCCGGAACCGCGTGGACGCAGTGCGATTCCTGGTATCGCGACGAGCGCGGGCGTATCGTCGCGAACTGGCCCGGCTACATGCGGGAGTACATCGCGCGCACGCGGAGCTTCGACCCCGCTGAGTACGAGTTCGCCGGCTAGACCGGCTAGGCCGGCTAGGCCGGCTAGGCCGGCAAGGTCAGCATGGCGGCGCTGCCGGCAGGCAGCCTGATCGCGTACCGTCCCGTTACCGGTGCCACCTGGTAATGGACGGAGGCAGTCGGCAGGACCCCGGTGGTGGTTTGGCCGCCGAAGCCGCGGCCGTCGAGGGTCACGCCACCCTTGGAGCTGATTCGTGGCGCGCGTAGCCACTCCAGGGCTGCCGGGCGAGATCCCCCCGGGATCCGCACCGCCACCCAGCGCGACCGGTGCAGGTATTTGTTGATGAGCACGACGTGGGTGACGCCACCGGGTGCCCGCGTGGCCCAGGTGCGTATTTGTGAGCCCGCGGATCCGGCAACCCGCAGCAGCCGCGCTCGGGCGGGCGCCGCCTGAGCGAACATCATCAGCCCGTAGTACTCGGGACGCACGCTCGCCTCCCACGTTCCGTCGCGGTGCCCAAATCTGAACAGCTGGTAGATGCCGCCCGGGAAGGTGTGGACGTTGATCCCGTCGGCGCCGGCGCGAGCCATCGCGAATGCCCCGTCAAGCGCCCACAGGGCCGACGCGAAGGTGTCGCTGACCCCGCGCTTTCCGCTGCACGAGACCGAGTTGAACTCGTCCACCCGGACCGACAGCCCTCGCTGATGAGCGGTCCGGGCAAAGCCGATGATGCTGTCGGCGAGCCCTGTGGAGGAGGCGTTCGCCAGCAGGTGGGGGATAGTCGGATACTCGGACGAGCCGGCCGCGGTGTAACAGCGATGAAGCGGATATCGGTGGACCGTGGCCACCGCTACCCGCGGCTCGGCGTGTGCGATCTGACCCAGGGCGGCCATCCAGTTCGCCGCTCCCGTGGCCGGGGCCGCCAATCGGATCGCCCGCGGAAGCGCGCCGACGATCTGGGGGAGGCCTCGCAGGTAGCTCGAGACATCCCACCCGGGAGGGCGCCCGGGCACGGGCCGGCCGTCGTGCTCATACCAGCCGAAGCTTCCGTAGAGCTCGGGCTCGTTGCCCAGCTCGAACGCCTCCAGCGATGGCCGGCCGACGGCCGCCAGGATCGCGTTCGCCTCGACGCCGGCCAGACGCGGGCTGTCAGCCTCTAGGTCGATGCCCGCGATCATCCGCGCGTCGAGCCCGCGGACGAGTCCCCCCGCCACCGCCAGCCAGCCCGGGGTGATATCGAAGTGGACCCCGGGTGGCTTTGCCATCCCCGTGATCGGCACCCAGGCGTGATCGGTACTGTCACCGCCGATCCTCAGCACGGGGCGCTGGCCGAGAGCGAGGTTTCGCACCAGTTGCATGAACACCGGGTCGATCGAGTCCGGATCGTGCCCGGCGTAGGCCGTCAGCGCGGAGTACTCCATCGAGAGCCCGACGAAACCGGCCGCCACCGGACGCACCGCCAGGGGGCCGCCCACGCGTAGGATGGGGGTGCCGGCGGGCGGACGCGGCGCCAGCGTCTTTACCCGTCCCTCCCCATCGGAGTGGGCACGAGCGGCTTGGGCACGGCCGGAGTAAGCGGGTCCGAAGGCGTCGAGGATGATGACGATCGCGGCAGCCACGACGGCCGCGAGCACGCCGGCCGACCACACGCGTTTGCCCACCGGCCCACCATACGAAATCCCGGGTATGGTCGCGCCTGATGGCAACTACGATTTGGACCGAGCGGCTGCGCCTCGAGCCGTGGCGCGAGGTCCACAATGAAATGCTCGTCGCCCTCTCGGCCATGCCCGAGGTGACGCGCTACGTCGGCGACGGGCAGCCATGGAGCCCTTCGAGAGCGCACGAGGTGGCCGCCGCAATCTCCGAGCATTGGCTCCGGCACAGCTTTGGCTGGCGAGCGGCGTACCTGCGAACCCATGGCGATACGGCTGGGCCGGCGGTCGGACGACCGGTGGGCCTGATCGCGTTCTCACTCGCCGGCGCGGGAGCCGGCGTCGGGCCCGACGAGTACGAGATCGGATGGTGGCTGGATCCGTCGGTCTGGGGCCGAGGCTTGGCGCGTGAGGGGGCGGCCGCGGTCCGCGATGACGGCTTCATCAACGTCGGCGCGCCCGACATCCTGGCTCGGATCCAGCCGGCCAACTCAGCATCGATGGCCGTCGCGACGGCCATCGGGCTGACCTTCGAGGGCAGCAGCCGAGGGCGAGGCGGCGAGCCGATCTCGGTGCTGCGGCTGACCGCCGATCGGTGGCGGCACGCTGATCTACAGCGACCAGCAGTGCCCCAACCCGTACAGCGCGAAGCCGGCCCGGGCGATCACCCCGGACCGGCTTCACAGCCCCTGTCGGTTTGAGACGGCCCCTTACTTAGACCGGCGCCCCGGGTCGCGCTGTGGCCTCCGACAGCGCCGCGTCCCAGTCGATCATCACGTGGTGATCGTCGATTTCCAGCCGCTTCCCCGGGACGTTGTTGCCCGGGTAGAGCAGCGGAAGCGCGTTGGACGAAACCGGCATTCCGATCTGCGTCTGAAACGGCGGCCGACCCTCGGCCAAGTCACAGGTCACTGCTGGAACTTGACCTGGCAAGCCTGGACCGCCGATGCGTCCGACCCGGCCGACTGCAGACAA
>JBAPXO010000240.1:0-1554 GCA_049284255.1 Solirubrobacteraceae bacterium
ATCTGGTACTGATCGGCTACCAGTGGCTGTACCGGTCACGGCTTGACCAGGGCGATCTGGTCGGTGCTCGGGACTCCCTGGACACCAACGAGATGCTCGCCTCGCTGATGCCGTCTCCGACCTGGCGCCACGCCGTGATGCTCCGGCGGGCCTCCCTCGCGCTGCTCGATGGGGAGCGCTCAGGCGCGCTCGATCTGCTGGACCGGGCGATGCCGCTTGCTCGTGGGGCCCTTCCCGAAGAGGAGACACTCGGCGTCGAGCACGGCGTAAGGACGATCTTCTCTCGCCTCACCGGCATCGCCGACCCCCGGCTGCCGGGCATTCAGGAGCAGTTCGCACATTCTCTGGGTCGGCTCCCGGTTGCCTTCTTCCAGATCCACCTGGCGGCCAGCAGCCTGGTCCTCGGTGACGAGGCCACAGCCCGACGGATCGTCTCTATCTGGGCGTCCGACCTCCCCCGGGCCGGCGCCGGCCCAGGAGGTCCCAGCAACGTCGCCCTCCTGGGCTCACTCGTCGCCGACCTCGAGCTCACGCACCACGTTCGAGGCGTCCGGACCGAGCTGTCGACCCTCTCGACCCGGTATTCGCCGGAATCTACGTTCACCTTGGAGTTGTCGACCTTCGCGGCGGAGATGCCCATCGACACCATCCTGGGGCGTCTCGCGCTGCTCGAAGGCGACGTCGCCGGCGCCCACCGGCATCTGGAACTGGGCCTTGCGCTGGTCCGATCCATGCCGTCTCCGCTGCTCGAGGCACGCTGCCTCTGGGAGCTGGCTCGGGCACAGGCAGCGGCCGGCGATGCTGTCGTCGCAGAGCAGTCGCGACGAGAAGCCCAGGCACTGGCTGCCGCCATCGGAATCGTGCTGCCTGGCCGCGCGGCCACAACCTCGGTGCCGCCGGCCCGGGACGCCCACGCGACCATGCGTCGACTGAGCACGAGGTGGCTCATCGAGTCACCGCAAGGCCGCGCGAACCTCGACCACTCGGTCGCGCTCGAGCAACTGGCGCGGCTCCTGGCCGCCGCCCCGTCACCAGTAAGCGCCGTGGAGCTTTCCGGATCGACGCCCGCAGCGACGGCGCCCGACCTTGGCCCTCTGCTCGACGCGGAGGCCAAGCGAGCCTACCGGCGGAGGATCGAGGAGCTCCACGTCGACATCGACGACGCCGACGCCGACGCCGATCTCGAACGGGCCGAACGCGCCCGCTTTGAACTCGAAGCGCTCATCGCGGAGCTGCGTCGCGCTGTCGGGCTGGGAGGCCGGGATCGGCCCCAAAGCTCGGGAGCCGAGCGAGCCCGAATCAACGTCGCCCGCAACCTTCGGCGTGCCGTCAGGACGGTCAGCCACCAGCTGCCTACCCTGGGGGCCCACCTGGAGGTCTCCATCCGCACCGGCCGCTGGTGCAGCTATTCACCCGATCCCGGGGCCATCATCATCTGGGAGGTCTCCCCGTAGTGCCGGGCGCGCTCGTGCGGGCGCGATCGCCTCGAAGGTGCGCGGGTCGCGTCGGTCGGGACCTCCGAGGCGCGCCTGAGCCGTCACCCTGGCTCTTTGC
>JBAPXO010000241.1:0-3546 GCA_049284255.1 Solirubrobacteraceae bacterium
GGTCAGGGAAGAGGTAGGGATCATCGTCCCAACGGACCGACACCCGGCGAGGCGCCCACTGGGCCGAAAGCTCCGCCGCCGGCCGGCCCCATTGCTTTTCGGTGTAGGGCTTGATGTAGCGGTCATAGAGGATCGGCCCCATCAGATCCAGGCACCAGTCCTCGAAGTTCGAGGCCCGCGCGCGCGCTTCTGAGTCGATGCCCTCCCGTGCGCGCAGTTGGGCGTGGATCTCTTCGCTGCGCGTTTGGGCGTCGATGTCGGAGAGGAGGATCGGCCAGTTGAGGATCTTGCCCTCGACGACGATGTCGACGCGGTGGCGGTAGTCGTTAAACGGAGTCATCCGGTTGGCGAGCTCCCACACCTCGAGATCCTCGGTGTGGAAGATGTGGGACCCGTGCGGCTCGTAGAGCACACCACCCATGTGATCTGAGCGGATCAGACCGCCCGGCGCGCCCAGCCGCTCCAGGATGACCGACTCGATGTCGTGCTCGGCGAGCCGATGGGCGACGGTGCAGGCGGTGAGGCCGCCCCCGACGATGAGCGCGCGGGTCATGGCGACCCCGAGAATAGAGAGGGCTGACGAATCCGCGCGCGAGGCCTAGGTGCGCTTGAGGAACAGGACGTCCTCGCCGAGCGCCGAGTCGGCTCCGGGCCGGAGGCGGAGCCTGCCATCCCGGGTCCACGACGGTGCCCAGGGATCAAACCCAAGCTCATTCATCAGCGTCAGCAGATCCGTGGGATCCTGCTGCTGCAGCCTCATCCGCCAGGGGACGAATTCGACGAGTACGGGCGCCGACGTCACGGCGAGCAGATTCCGGGCTCCGCGTATCGCCTGGAGCTCGGACCCCTCGACGTCGAGCTTGATGAACGAGATCTGCTCCGGCGCCAACCCGTTGGCCACGGCGTATTCGTCCAACGTCGTCATGGTGACAGCGGTCGCCTGGCTCGCTCCCCAAGCCCCCTCGATCGTCGACGCCCACCCGAGCTGATTCGGCAGGGACAGCGACGCTTGACCGCTGTGGTCGGCCAAGCCGAGATCGTTGACGATCACCCAGTCCAGTCCATTGATCTCCACGTGATGCCGGAGCCGCGGGACGAGCCGCGGGTCGCACTCGAAGGCGTGTACCGAGCCAGTTGGGCCGACCCAACGCCCGACTCGCAGGGAGAAGTAGCCGAGGTGGGCGCCGGCGTCGATGACGATCCCACCGGGGGGCGTGTACCGGCGGAGAACCGCCTCGACGAGTGGGTCGTAGAGACCGACGAGCATCGTGGCCTGGAAAGGATCGTCGTGGTCGATCGAGAAGGCGATGCCGCCTGGCCCGAGGTAGGTCTGACCGCTGGCAACGAGCCGGGCGGACAAGCGCCCGGTCACTCGCAGACGGGTGGCGATGGGGACGCGACGACCGATCCGGCTCCAGGCGCGCAGAGCACGCGGAAGCCGGGTCGCCTCAACGGTCCGAAACCCGCTGGCTGGCGCCGTCACGGGGGCGGCGCCGACTTCGAGATCGGGCATCGGCGCCAATGTACACTCACGCCGGTGACGGGCTCCTCGATGGAACGGTTCTGGGACGCCCGAGCCCAAGAGGATCCGTACTGGTTCGTCGACAGCAGGCTCGAATACGGCTCCCCCGACGAGGAGGCGTTCTGGGCCGGTGGCGTGGAGGCGCTCGATCAGATCCTCGGCCTGCTCGGCGTGCGCGTCTCTTCAGACGACGTGGTCGTCGACATCGGCTGCGGGCTCGGGCGGCTGACGCGCCCCCTGGGAGCGCGCGCGGCCCATGTGATCGCCATCGACGTCTCGGGCGAGATGCTCACCGAAGCGCGCCGTCTCAACGCGGCCCTCCAGAACGTCGAGTGGGTACACGGGGATGGTGAGACGCTCCGTCCGATCGCCGACGACAGCGTCACCGTCTGCATCTCACACGTCGTCTTCCGCCACATCTCCGATCCGGCGATCACGCTCGGATACATCCGTGAGATGGGCCGTGTCCTGCGCCCGGGCGGGTTCGCCGCCTTCGAGCTCTCGACCGACCCGAATCCGCATCGGCGGCGACCAAGAGACTGGCGGGAACGGGTCGCTGCGCGGTTGGGTCGCGCGCCCCAGGGGGTCACCGATGACTCATGGCTGGGATCGCACGTCGAGCTGGATGCGATCACGCAAGCAGCGGATGAGGCGGGGATGATGATCGAGCGTGTCCACGGCGAAGGACAGGAGTTCTGTGCCGTGCTCGCTCGAAAAGGACGGTGATGGACCGGGGCTCTGAGCTCAGCGCCACCGCTTCATCTTCCGGCGCCGAAGGCACGCTCGTACCGGATTTCGTCGCCGCCGTGATCGGGCAGGTGTTGCGCGAGACGCACCGCTACGCGCCGGGAGTCGAGCCGTACCGGCCATCAACCGGCTCACCCCGGCGCGCGCGAGCAGCGGCAACGCTCGACCGCTGCCGGGACGTCGTGGAACGTTTGGCTGGACGTGTCGGGTTCTCCCGGCGCCACTTCGATCCCGACCTCGCCGCGGCGCAGGTGATGCGGGTGATCGCCCAATCGGCGGGCCTCCAGGCCACGTACGGATTGCTCGGCGACGAGCCATCGCGCCAGGCCCTGATCGACATCGTCAAGCTCAGGGCGCTAGGGCCCTATCACTCGCCGTTGCGCATCACCCCGGCCGCTTATCGGGCCAGGCAGGAGTACGCGGATCGTGTGCTGCGCCGGGCGGAGGCTACGTTCGACACCCCTGACCCGTACTTCTCGTCGCTGTCGCTCTACGAGCTGCCCGTGCCCGGCGGTCCCCCCATCCGGCTCCACAGCCACTCGGTTGACGTGGTCAGCGTCTACCTGCTGGGCCAGTACACGTACGCTCGCGGTGAATCGGTTGCGGTCGGTCCCGGCGACGTCGTGCTCGACATTGGGGCCTGCTATGGCGACACCGCGTTGTCATTCGCCAGCCGAGTCGGAGCGGCCGGGAAGGTCTATGCGTTTGAGTTCGACAGCGTCAACCTCGAGATCCTGCGCGCCAACCTAAAGCTCAACCCCGAGCTCTCGGGTCGCATCGAGATCGTCGAGCGAGCGCTCTGGGATTCCTCGGGTGAGACCCTCCCGTTCGCGTCGGCGGGCCGGTCGACGTCGCTCACGCTCGGCGGCTCGGGCCCGACGTCGGTCACGACGCTGACGCTCGATGACTTCGTCTCCGAGAACGGTCTGGATCACGTCGACTTCGTCAAGATGGACGTCGAGGGGGCAGAGCTCAACGTCCTGCGTGGAGCGGCCACGGTGCTGCCACGGTTCAGGCCCGCGCTGGCGCTGGCCGCGTACCACCGAGACGACGACCTCGTCTCTCTTCCAGCGCAAATCGATTCGCTCGATCTCGGCTATCGCTTCTGGCTGGACAACTTCTCGCCCCTCGAAGAGGAGACGGTGCTGTTCGCCGCCGCTCGGAGCAGCTCGACGTAGCGCGGCCGGAGCCGGTCCCAGCTGAAGGAGTCATACGCAGCCCGGTGACGTACACCTTCGGCTTCGGGTTCGTGGCGATCCACCGGAGCTTCGCGCAGG
>JBAPXO010000242.1:0-14912 GCA_049284255.1 Solirubrobacteraceae bacterium
CTCGTGGGACGACGTGCCCGAAGACGTCAAGAACACCTTCGATCGGCTGGGCATTCCCGAGGCCGAACGGAAGTTTCTCTCAGGCGTTGGCGCCCAGTACGAGTCCGAGGTCGTCTACCACCAGGTCCGCGAGGACCTCGAGAAGCAGGGCGTGATCTTCAAGGACATGGACTCGGGGCTCCGCGAGCACGAGGATCTGGTGCGCGAATACTTCGCGACCATCATCCCGCCCAACGACAACAAGCTCGCGGCGCTCAACAGCGCGGTGTGGTCGGGCGGCTCGTTCGTCTACGTCCCGCCGGGCGTCCATGTCGAGATGCCGTTGCAGGCCTACTTCCGGATCAACACCGAGTCGATGGGCCAGTTCGAGCGCACCCTGATCATCGCCGACGAGGGCTCCTACGTTCACTACGTCGAAGGCTGCACCGCTCCGACCTATTCGTCGAGCTCGCTGCACTCCGCGGTCGTCGAGCTGATCGCCAAGCCGGGCGCCCGGATCCGTTACACGACCGTGCAGAACTGGTCGACCAACGTCTTCAACCTGGTCACCAAGCGCGCCGTGGCCGAGACCGACGCGACGGTGGAGTGGGTTGACTGCAACCTGGGCTCCAAGCTGACGATGAAGTACCCCAGCGTCTACCTGATGGGCGAGCGTGCCCATGGCGAGATTCTGTCGATCGCGTTTGCCGGCAAGGATCAGCACCAGGACGCCGGCGGGAAAATCATCCACGCCGCGCCCAATACCACCAGCAATATCTTCGCCAAGTCGATCTCCAAGGACGGCGGCCGCGGCTCCTACCGCGGCCTGCTGGAGATCGCCAAGGGCGCCCACGGCGCTCGCTCCAAGGTCGTCTGCGACGCGCTGCTGCTCGACGAGGAGTCGCGCTCTGACACCTACCCGACGATTCGCATCTCCGAGGATGACGTCAACGTCGGCCACGAGGCCACGGTCTCCAAGGTCGGCGACGACCAGCTCTTCTACCTGATGTCGCATGGCATCTCCGAGGAAGAGGCCTCCAAGCTGATCGTCAACGGCTTCATCGAGCCGATCACCAAGGAGCTGCCGATGGAGTACGCGGTGGAGATGAACCGGTTGATCGAGCTCCAGATGGAGGGCTCGATTGGCTAGCTCGACCCTCGCGGACCCCGAGTTTTTGGCGGCGCGTCGCGAACGCGCCGCCGAGCTGGCGCAGACTCTGGATCTGCCGCAGTTCAAGGGCCATCCCGGCTGGGAATTCACCGACATCAGCTCGCTGGACCTGGCGGCCTATGAGCCGGCCGGCCCCCCTGAGCGCGACGCCACGGCGGAGCCGATGTTCGCGCCCGATGCGGCGGCCGAGCTCCGTCAGGTCGACGGCGGCGAGCCCGTTTTGACGGGCGAGCTTCCCGACGGCGTGATCGTGGCCTCGCTGGAGCAGGCCGCGCGCGAGCATCCCGAGCTCGTCTCCCGCCACCTCGGAACCGTCGTCGACACAGCCGACGCCTTCGTGGCCCGCAACGAAGCCGCCTTCCGGGGCGGAGCCTTCGTATACGTTCCCCGGGGCGTGGCCCTCACGCGTCCGATCGTGCTCACCGCGGTGCACGCCGCCAGTGGGACCGCGCTCGCCCGCCGGACGCTGATCGTTCTCGACGAGGGCGCCCAGGCCGAGGTCTGGGAGCAGGCTCTGTCTGGCTCGCCCGATCACGACGGCGTCTTCAACACGGTCGTCGAGCTCGTCGTCGGAGACGCCTCGCGGCTGCGCTTCGTCTCCGGTCAGGCGCTGTCCGAGCGCAGCTGGGTGTTCGGCACTCATCGCGCTGAGGTCGGACGTGACGGCGCCCTGGACTGGGTCGCGCTCGGCTTCGGCTCGGCGCGCGGCCACGTCCGCATGGAGACCCGGCTCGGAGGCCCTGGCGCGGACGCCCGCGTCACCGGCGCCTACGCCACCCACGGGCGCCAGCACATCGACTTCGACACCACCCAGGAGCACGCCGCCCCCAACACGACCTCGGACCTGGCCTTCCGCGGCGTCCTACAGGGTCGTTCGAGCGCTGTCTGGAAGGGCAACATCATCGTCGACCCCGGCGCCCAGAAGACCGACGCCTTCCAGGAGTCGCGCAACCTCCTGCTCTCAAAGCGTGCCCACGCCGATGCCATCCCGGGACTCGAGATCCAGGCCAACGACGTGCGCTGCACGCACGCCGCCGCCGTCGCTCAGGTCGATCCCGAGCAGCTCTTCTACCTGCGCTCGCACGGCCTCCCGGAGGAGGTCGCCAAGCGGCTGGTGATCGAGGGCTTTCTCTCGGCGTTGGTCCAGCGATTCGAGGCCGGACCCGTCCGCGAAGTCCTCGGGGACGCGCTCGAGCGCCGGTTGGCCCTCATCCTGGCCGATTAGGACCACCGCGGAGCGTAGGATCCGCCGCCATGGCGCGCACCACGCCGATGGTCCCACTGGGGTACGGGAAGTTCGTCCGGGCTGACCGCGTCTACGCGCTTGTGCCCTTGGAGGGACCTGAGCGCGGGGACGGGCGGCGCACGCTCGTCCACGTGGAGGGGATCGAGCAGCCGCTGATCGCCTCGCGCTCGGAGGCCGCGATCGCTCAGGACATGGCGCTGGCGCTGGGTCAGACGCCGCCCCGCAGTCGCTCTGGCGACCGGATCCCCGGCCAGGAGCACCTTTTCTAGTTCGCCATGGCGGCGGCGGTGCTGATGCTGCGCGGGATCAACCTCGGTCCCACCCGCCGCGTGCCGATGCCCGACCTGCGCGCTCTGCTGAGCGACGCGGGCTACGGCAGTGTCCGCACCTACGTCCAGAGCGGCAACGTCGTGCTCGAAAGCCGGGCCGGCTCCGCGAAGCTGGAACGCGAGACCGAGCGGCTGATCTCAGAGCGCTTCGGCTTCGACGTCCCGGTGATCGCCCGGACCCACGCCGAACTGGCCGCGGTGGTGGAGCGCAATCCGCTTGAGGAGGTGGCCGACAACCCCAAGCGCTACCAGGTGAGCTTCCTCTCTGACGAGATCGATGCCGGGACTGTGGAGCGGCTACAGACGCTCGCCCACGAATCCGAGCGGGTGGTCGTCCATGGCCGCGAGGTCTACGCCTGGCACCCGGAGGGGGTCGCCCGCTCCAAGCTCTGGAACGCTCTCGCGGGCAAGGGCCTGGGGGTAAGGGCGACCGCCCGCAATTGGACGACGGTGACTACGCTGCTCGATATGGCGAGCGAGGCCGAGAACTAGCAATGCGCGACTACGTGATCGCCGACGTCTTCACCGACGTTCCGCTGCAGGGCAACCCAGTGGCCGTGTTCACCCATGCCGCCGGCCTTGACGCCGAAGTCATGCAGCGGACCGCGCGCGAGCTCAACCTCGCCGAGACCGTGTTCCTGACGCCGGCGGATGGTGAGGCCGACGTGCGCGCCCGCATCTTCACCCCGGCTGTAGAGATGCCGTTCGCCGGGCACCCAGTTCTGGGAACCGCCTTCGTGGTCGCCCAGGAGACCGAGCAGGACGTCGTACGGATCGGGACGGGCGCGGGAGTGATCCCGGTGAAGCTGCAGCGTGATGGCGATGCGATCACCTTCGGCGAGATGGATCAGCCGATCCCGACCTGGGAGCCGTTTGGCGCTGCCGGCGCGCTGCTGGGAGTTCTGGGTGTGGAGGACTCGGGGCTGCCGATCGAGATTTACGACAACGGTCCCCGGCACACGTTCGTGGAGCTCCCCGATGAGGCGGCGGTGGCGGGCGTGCGCCCGGACTTCCGCGGCCTGTTCGAGCTCGGAGAGTTTGGCGTCAGCTGCTTCGCGGTCAGCGACGGCGCCGGCGCCGGGACGGTCAAGACGCGCATGTTCGCCCCCGGACTGGGGGTTTCGGAGGACCCGGCGACCGGCTCGGCCGCCGGCCCGCTGTCGGTGCACCTCGCCCGTCACGGACGCACTGCCTTCGGGCAGCGCCTCGAGATCCGCCAGGGCGAGGAGATCGGCCGGCCCTCGCTGATCCACGCCGTCACCGAGGGTGGCCCGGAGCGCGTGGAGCGGGTGGCGGTGGGGGGCAGTGCCGTGATCGTCGCCCGCGGGCAATATCTGCTCGACTGAGAGCCTGTCTGAGCGCAACCTATAAGGTGGGCTGATGGATCTCACGCCACGCCAGCGGGCGGCGCTCGAGGAGATCTGCGAGGCCTTCTGCCCATCGCAGCCCGGACTTCCCACCGCGCGCGAACTCGGCGTGGCGCAAGCTGTCATCGGAGCCATGGGGGCGGCGCCGCGGGCCGAGCAAAAGCAGTTCGCGATGCTCCTGTCGGTCTGGGACACCCCCGCCCTCGGTCTGCTTGGCGGGGTGGGCTGGAAGCGCTTCAGCATGCTCGAGCCCGATGACCGTGAGCAGCTGCTTCTGACCTGGCGCGACTCCCGATTGCCGCAACGGCGGGCCGTGTTTCAGGCACTGCGCAAGGCCGCCCTGCTCTTCTACTACATGGTTCCCGGAGCTGACGGCGGCGCCAACCCGGCGTGGGAGGTGATCGGCTACGACGGCCCGCTGGGACCGCTTCCCGACGCTCCGCCGCGCGCGCTCACGCCGACGCCGGTGACGCGGGACGTGACGCTCGACTGCGACGTCGTGATCGTCGGCTCGGGCGCCGGAGGCGGCGCGGCCGCCGGCGTGTTGGCGGCCGCGGGACTCGACGTAATCGTGGTCGAATCAGGGGGCTACTGGGACGACGCCGACTTCGACGGCTCAGAGCTCAAGGCGCTCACCAATTACTACATGGGCTCGCCGAGCGCCACGCACGATCAGAGTGTCGGCCTCATCGCCGGCTCCTGCTTGGGCGGAGGGACCGTCGTCAATTACTCCACCGCCTTCCGGACTCCCGACGAGGTCCGCCAGGAGTGGTCAGAGCTCGGCGTGCCGGCATTCGCCTCCGCCGACTACACGGCGAGTCTCGATGCGGTTTGGGAGCGTCTCGGGGTCAGCCAGGAGTACAACCAGCCCTCCACCCGTGACCAGAAGCTTCAGGAGGGGTGCGTCAGGCTCGGCTGGCACGTGGACGCCATGCCCCGCGCCGTGCGCAAGTGCGCACAGGGACGCGAGTGCGGCTACTGCGGACTGGGCTGCCGCGTGGCGGCCAAGCAGTCGGTAGTCAAGACCTGGTTGGCGGACGCCCAGGCCGCCGGCGCGCGCATGATCGTCGCCACCAAGGTTCAGCGTGTCGTCGTGGAGGGAGGCGCCGCGCGCGGAATCTCCGGGGTCACGGCTGATGGTCACGCGGTCAACATCAGGGCGCGGGCGGTCATCGCCGCCTGCGGCGCGATCCACACCCCGGCGCTGCTGCGCCGGTCGGGACTGAGCAACGAGAACATCGGCAAGTACCTGCGGCTGCATCCCGCCGGGGCGGTGTTCGGAGTCTTCGACGAGGAGCTCAAACCCTGGGAGGGGGTCATGCAGGCCCTCTACTCAGACCAGTTCCGCAACCTCGACGACGGCTATGGACTCAAGTTCGAGACCGCTGCCAGCCATCCACACCTGCTCGTCCCGTTCGCACCGTGGCGCAGTTCGGCCGAGCACCTGAAGTTGATCGAAGCGATCTCGAACACCACTCCGATCGGCGTACTCCTGCGCGACCGGGACGGAGGCGAGGTTCGCGTCGGTCGTGACGGCGAGCCGGTCGTGCGCTACAAGCTCTCGGACTTCGACGCCGGCCATCTGCGCACCGGACTCGATGGGGCCGCTCAGGTGCTCGAGGCCGCGGGCGCCCGCCGGATCTTCTCCGCTCACGCGCGTTGGGTCTCTTACGACCCGGGTCGCTTCGGCTCCCGTGAGCGCTTCATGGCCGACGCCGACGCCGCGGGGTACGGACCTGGCGAGGTCGTCCTCAACTCGTTTCACATCATGGGCTCGGTCCGCATGGGAGGATCGCCGTCGATGTCGGCGTGCGATCCGACGGGTCAGACTTGGGACGTGCGCGACCTCTACGTCCTCGACGGCTCGGCCTTTCCCACGGCCTCGGGGGTCAATCCCCAGATTTCGATCCAAGCCATCGCGCACATGTGCGCGCGAGGCCTGGCCTCGACGCTCGCCTAGCGCCGCGTACCGCAGCGCTGGTTTACCGGGGGTGGCCCAGGGATAGGCTGACCGGCGATGAAGCTCGCCACCTTCCAGGCCCCCGGCCAGCCCGAGCCCCTATCGGGCCTGGTGCGAGACGATCAGGTGCGCGCCTTCGGCGCCGTCCACGGCGTACGTCACGTGCTCGCCACCGGCAAGGTCCCCGACGACGTGCTCGGCGAATGGCCGCTGGCGGAGGTCACCCTCCTCGCGCCAATCCCCGAGCCGGAAACGATCTACGCGATCGGGCTCAACTACCGCCGCCACATCGAGGAAACGGGCGGCGAGCTCCCCGAGGCTCCGATCGTGTTCGTCAAGGTCCGCGGCTCCGTCGCGCCGCCGGGAGGTCCGATCCGCTGTCCCGCAGTCGTCAAGCGCCTCGACTACGAAGGCGAGCTGACGATCGTGATCGGGGCCGACGGGAAGATCGGCGGCTATTGCGTGGCCGACGATGTCAGCGCTCGCGACCTGCAGAGACGCGAGCCGCAGTGGACGCGCGCCAAGGGCGCGGACACCTTCTGCCCCTACGGGCCGTGGATCACGACCGTCGATGAGGTCGACGACCCCGGGAACCTGCGCCTGCAGACCTGGGTCAACGGGGACCCGCGCCAGGACAGTCGCACCTCCGACCTGATCTTCGGCTGCCAGGAGATCGTCGACTTCATCGCCCAGACGTGCACTCTGGCTCCCGGCGACCTGATCCTCACCGGTACTCCCAACGGGGTCGGGGCGGCGATGGACCCTCCACAGTTTCTGCAGTCCGGTGACCGGGTAAAGATCGCGATCGAGCAGCTAGGAGAGATCGAGCACTCCGTCGAATAGGTAGGTCGCTCACGCCGAGGAGGAGGAGGTTGGGATGCTGAGGCTGCACCCGAGCGTCATCGACTACGTGATCCTGGGGATCTACTTCGTGGTCGTGCTGGGCATCGGTTTCGTCGCGAGACTGGCGATCAAGACCGACCTTGACTTCTTCCTGTCCGGCCGCTCGCTGCCGGCTTGGATCACCGGCCTGGCCTTCATCGCCGCCAACCTGGGGGCGCTGGAGATCCTTGGTCAGGCGGCCAACGGGGCGCAGTACGGCGTACCCGCGGTCCATTACTACTGGATCGGCGCGGTTCCGGCAATGATCTTCCTGGGCCTGTTCATGATGCCGTTCTACTACGGCGCCAAGGTCCGATCGGTCCCCGAGTATCTGCGGCTGCGTTTCAACGAGGCCACCCATGCCTTCAACGCGGCCACCTTCGCGGTCGCCACCGTCCTGATCTCCGGCGTGAACCTGTTCGCGCTCGCGCTGATCATCAACCTCTTGCTGGGCGTGTCGATCATCATCGCGATCCTCGCCGCGGCCGTCATGGTGCTCGTCTACATCACGCTCGGAGGCCTAACCTCGGCGATCTACAACGAGGTGCTCCAGTTCTTCGTGATCGTCGCCGCCCTGCTGCCGCTGACCCTGGTGGCCCTGCACGCGGTCGGCGGCATCCACGGCCTCGAGACGAAGGTCAAGGATTTCAAGCCACTCGGCAACGCCGGGCTGCATGCCTGGAAGGGCCTCGGGATCCACCACGTGACCAACCCACTCAAGTCTGACTGGATCGGCGTGGTCTTCGGGCTCGGCTTCGTCCTCAGCTTCGGCTATTGGACGACGAACTTCGCCGAGGTCCAGCGCGCCCTCTCGGCTCGCAACATGTCGGCCTCGCGGCGCACGCCGCTGATCGGCGCCTATCCGAAGATCTTCCTGCCGGCGATCATCATTCTCCCGGGCCTGATCGCAGTCCTCACGGTGCACGGGCTCGGCGTCGGAACCGCCCTCGGCCAGCAGTACAACACCGCGATCCCCCACCTGATCGGCAACTACCTGCCCGAGGGGATGCTGGGGATTGCGATAACCGGCCTCGTGGCGGCGTTCATGGCGGGCGTGGCCGCGAATGTGACTGCCTTCAACACCGTCGTCACCTATGACCTGATCCAGCCCTATTTCGCCAAGGATCGCGACAGCGCCTTCTACCTGCGCTCGGGCCGCCTGGTGACGATCGCCGGGATCCTGATCTCGATCGTCACGGCCCTGATCGCCAAGGGCTACTCGAACATCATGAACTACATCCAGACGCTGTTCTCGATCTTCAACGCGCCCCTGTTCGCGACCTTCATCATCGCGATGTTCTGGCGGCGGGCGACGCCGTGGGCAGGATTCTGGAGCCTGATCGCCGGAACGGTCGCCGCCTACACGACCAACCGCCTCAACGCCTACCACACGGTCTTCCACTTCGGCTCCGCGCTGAGCGCGAGCTTCTGGCAGGCGATCATCGCCTTTATCACCGGAGGCGTGGTCCTGATCGTCGTCTCGCTGTTCACCAAGCCCAAGCCCGACGAGGACCTGCGCGGCCTTGTCTGGGGCCTGACCCGAGCTGACGAGCCCGAGGAGCACGCGGATCCGCGTGACAAACTGTGGTGGCGCTCGCCCTGGCTCTTGGGCGGCGTAGCCCTGGCCCTACTCGTGGTCCTCAACATCATCTTCGCCTAGGAGCCTGTGATGTCATCAACCGACAGACCATTTGGAGTTCCCGGCACATCATCCACGGATGAGCCAATGGCGCCGACGGGCGCCACCGACGAGGATGAGATCGCGGCGGCGCGAGCCGCCAACCGGTTCGACATCCGCCGCATCATCGGCGGCGTGTTCGTGATCTACAGCCTGATCCTCATCGCGCTGGGGATCTTCGGCTCCCACCACGTCAAAACCAAGGCGGCTGGCATCAACGTCGACCTGTGGACCGGCCTCGGGATGCTCATCTTCGGCGCGCTGATGATCTTCTGGGCGCTCTACCGCCCCACCCAGCCCGAGCCACCCGAGACCCGGGGCGAGGGGTCGGGACGGATCCGCCGGGCTCCGGCTACCTGAGCGCGGTGTGGCCGAGCGTGCCCGCTCGCGGGCGGTCTCCGATCTTGGCGTAGCCCGCGACGTCGATGTAGCAGGTCGCCTGGCCGCGGCCATGCCCTCGAGGAGGTCCCTCGAAGACCGACGGCCCGGCTATGAGTGACCTCCGGAGGCGCAGGCTGGGACGCGCTCCGAGAAGATGGAGTTGCTTCGCTGTAGGAGCATCTCGGCAGCGCCGTTAGGAGCAATCGCCACCGAGGATTCGGCGACCTGACCGAAGCTGCGTGTCTTGCACCATTTCCGCGTCCGGTACGCCGCCTGGTTACCCCACGCGGCTGCGAAGTCCCCGCCCTCGTTAGAGACGATGTTGGGGAATTGCCCGTTCCCCAGCGTTCGAGACGCTGTCAGGTGGCCGGCCGGCGTGAGATCGGCGGTTTCGACGGCCCCGTTTGTGGCGATCCAGAGCACGACGGCGAAATCGCGGGCGCTCGCGGCGATAACGGGATACAGACCCTCTGCACGGATGGTGACCTGCCGAGCTGTGCGCCATCCCCGTCCGGCGCCGAGGACAGCCACACGCGGAGCGGTCCCGGCGCGCGAGGCAGCCTGCCAGGTGGTGAAAAGCTTGGACGAGGAGCCAAATGCGGCGCTGAGGACGGGGGACTCAGCCTGGGCGTCGCCCTGCATCGCGGGTGTCGTCTCGACGCCGATGCGGGTGGCGGGCGACCACGTGCCACGTTCGGAGCGCACGCGGACGTGAAGCAGATCTCGAGCCGGGGTCTGCATCCCTCCGGAGAGGTGATCCTCCCAGAGGAGGGCAAGCACGCCGGAACTGCTCACCGCCAAAGACAGGGCGCGTCCTGGCTGGCTTGAGGGCGGCCGGCGGTCAGGAATGGCCAGTCGAGCGGCAGCCCACCCCTGGGCGCTGGGCGAACGAGATGCGAGCATGATGCCGGCGGGGCCTCGCCATGCGACGTAGGCTCGTCCGCGGGCGTCGATGGCGACGCGGATGGAACTGACTGTGTGCCCAGGTCCGACGTCCGCTGTCGCCGCAGGACCCCAGTTGGTGTCATAGCTGCTGCGGTAGCGCATTTCGACGGTTTGGCTGGTTCCCGGTTCGTTGGGTGTCCACGCGACCACGGCGGCGCCCGAGCCTGCGGCGGCGACAACTGCCTGCGTTTGCCCCGTCACCGATCCAAGCCGCTCCGGCGGTGTCCAGGCCGTCGACCCCTGGCTGTGGCGCGCGTCGAGGACGCTGTGATCACCCACCCACACGCCATCAAATCCGCGGTCGCCGTCGGCCGTGATGTCGGGAAAAGCTGGGTAGGCGGCGTCCGCAATGTGCAGCGGTCCGGAGTGGCTTTGCGACGCGGTGGACGCAGCGGTGAGGTGGCTTCGCGACGCGGTGGACGCGGCCGTGAGGTGGTCAGCGTGGCCTCCGCACCCGGCAATGATCAGCCCGACGCAGCTAGCGAGGCTAATCGTCCATAACTGCCTAATCCTCATTATTTCTCTCCCACTCAGTTACGCGTGAGCAAAAAACCTGTCTAACCATTGACGTCAATCCAACCCGGCGCTACGTTGCTGCCGCCAATCGGCGTAGTCACGAGCGGGGAGGTCGAAGTGCGCAGACTGCTGGGTGTGTCGATCTGCACCGCAATCCTGAGCGCTGGGGTCGCCGTGAGGCCTGCCAGCGTCTTCGCAGGGTCCTCGCGGCCAGCCGTCCGCGTTGTGAGGACTCATCGCCGGGCGCACGTCGGTCAAACAGCGGCGCTGTCGCGCACGTGTGGGGTGGTTCACGTGGTCGAGGTTGGATCTCATCGGAGAGCCGTCTGCTCATCAGGCTACGCCCGTCGGGCCCGGCTCTATGTAGTTGGGGCTCATGCCAAGGCGCTTCATTTGATCCCCCGGAGGGCAAACCCTCGCTCTCGCTACTTCTACGGAGAACTCCGCGCCCCGAAGCCGCACGCACGCGCCCACGCAACATCGGCTGTGATGGCGGCCGCCTCAGCCGGCTCCTGGGGCGCGTTCCAGCTGGATCCGGCCGTTTCGGCCAACTCGCTGACCGCGGACTCCTGTCCGTCGACCATCCAATGCACCGCTGTGGACGACTTCGGCTTTGAGGTCACCTACAACCCGTCCTCAGCTGCGGCGGGCTCGGCGCACGCCCCCGTTGCGATCGACGGGTCGATTCCGCTCAGTGCTGTGTCCTGTCCGTCAAGCACGCAGTGCACGGCCGTGGACGTGGTCGGCAACGAGGTGACCTTCAATCCCCAGTCGCCGGGAACCCCGACTCCCTCCGCAATTGATACGAGCGGAGGGGGTTTCACAGCCGTTTCGTGCCCGACGGCCACGATCTGCGCCGCAACCGACATCGCCGGAAACGTCGTGCGATTCAACCCTTCGACGTTGTCCGGGACGACCCTCGTCTTTGGCGGATATACGGGGACGTTCACGAGCATCGCGTGCCCCAGTGCGACGGTCTGCGCCCTCGTCGACACCTCTGGCGAGGCCTGGGTAACGGACCCCGCCATCGGCTCCAGCGAGCTGTTTCCTGACGCCGTTGACCCAAACAACGTGCTGACGGCAGTTTCGTGCGCGGAAGTTACCAGCAACAGCCAACCGTTCTGCGCAGCCGTCGATGCCAGCGGAAACGTCATCACGATGAATCCCAATAACTTCAACACCGGTCGCCGCAAAGTCTTTTCGACCGAAGCGGAAGATCCCGGTGGCGGCGGATTTACCGGAGTAGCGTGTGTGACCGACGGCCGTTGCGTGGCATCGGACGCTGACGGCAACGAGGTTGCCCTCGATCTGGTCGACGGAACGACCACCCCAACGCCACTGTCGGTGGATCCCAACGGCGGCGGCTTGACAGACGTCTCGTGTGGGCCCTATCAGGTTCCGGCCAGTCCCACCACGGTTGCATGCTCGAGCGTGGATAACGACGGCTATGCCACGACAACCGCGCCGCAGCATTCCACCAACCCGGCTGGCACAAGCCTGACGCTCCAGGTTGGTCCGAAGCTTGATGATGTGATGCCCAGCGGCGATAGCGTGACGGCGGCCGCCTGTCCTTCGGACAGCGAGTGCGTGGCCGTCGATGGGGACGGCGACGCCGTTGCGGTAAATCCCACCAGCCCTGGAACTCCCGTTCCCAAAGTCATCGATAGCTCGGGGGCCGGATTGACGTCGCTGGCGTGCCCGGCTCTGACCCAATGCAGCGCAGTAGACGACGGCGGCAACGTCGTCACGTTCAACCCGCAGAACATGTCGGTCTCCGCCCAGGGCGCGATCGATGCCAGTGGCGGCGGGCTGTCTGGAGTCGCCTGTCCGACGACGACGCTCTGCACCGCTGTTGATCTCAGCGGCCAGATCGTCACGTTCAATCCCCTATCCCTTGGGAGCCCCAAAGGTGTTGGGGTGGACACCTCGAGCGATGGGTTGCGAAGCGTGGCGTGCGTGAGCGCCGCGCAATGCACCGCAGTGGACTTCAACTCGGGCGAGGTGACGTTCAATCCGAGCTCACCCGGGACGCCCACGGTGACCGCAGTCGATTCCTCGGACGAGGAGTCAAGCATCTCCTGCCCTTCAGCGACAGAGTGCGTCGTCGTGGACGGAAACGGCAATGCGGTGAGCTTCAATCCTGCCTCTCCGGGCACCGCTACGACCGCCGCGGTCGATCCGAATAACGGCCTCACCGCCGTGGCCTGTACGAGCGCCACGGCGTGCGTCGCGGTCGATGATGACGGCTCGGTAGTGACCTTCAACCCGCAGGCGATGTCATCGGCAAGCATGTCGACGATCGACGGCTCAAATGAGTTGACGAGCGTCGCCTGTACGTCAGACCGCTGCGTGGGGGCCGACTGGAACGGCGAGGGCTTCAGTGGTCAGCCGGCAGCCGCCGGCTCGACGACTCAGGCCACCGCGGTTCCTCACGCCATCGGAGCCGTCACGGGCAACGTCCGATCGGTAGCCCCAAGCAAGGAGCGCACGCACCCCGAGGTCTTCGCCGTGCATCGCCCTCGGCGCGCCGATGCGGGATGCAACCCCTACCGACTCCTGGGCGGGCGCCGGAGCGCAACCCGCTCGCGCCACTGCGCAACCTCGCAGCACACTCTTGTCCCGTTCAAGGTCCGCCCTCTGCCGCTGGGCGGAAAGCTCTATGAGTACGCGCTTGCGGATGGCGGGCTCGCTGAAATCCCGGTGACCCCGACAGATTTCAATGCCGCCACCGCGAGTCGGAAGGTCGACGCGGCCTATGGGGTGCCCGCAAGCCCTTCAACCCGAAGCCCGGGATACGAGCAATGGTTTGCGATTGCGGTCCGCTGGCATGTTAAGTCGTCGGGCCTCAGCAGCCGCGACCTCGGCGCGACCACCCCACGGCAGCTGCGCCGCGCCATCGCCGCGAGCGACAGCAACTGGGCTGGCTATCAGACGCCATCCACCAATGGCTGGACCCAAACCCAGGTCAAGTACAAGGAACCGGAGGCCGGAGTAACGCACTGCTCTGGCTCCCCGGGTGTGAGTTTTTGGGATGGCCTGCAAAGCGATTCACTGCTACTCCAGGACGGAACCCAGATCGGATATGGCAAAGCGGCTCAAGCTTGGTGGGAGGCGTACTCCGGCAACACGTCAGACGGCAATCCGCCCACGTTTGCGTGGGGCTCGAAGAACGCGCCCATCTACGTCCATCCTGGCGAGCGGATTGTGGCGGTCGCCCAGTACAACGCGAGCTCGAGCCCCGTCAACAAGTTCATCGTGTTCGTCGACGGGCAGCCACATCCGGCCTTCTACAAGACAGTTTCCGCTGATAATCATCCGTTTACTGAGGCGGTTTACACGAGCGAGAGGCGCTCAAGCGCGCCGCTCATCAATTTCCAGAGCGTGAGGCTCTACGGCTACAGCGGACGCGGCGCCACGCCGTTGCCCTCGGGGTCAAGCACGTACGGGACGATGCCTGACTACGCCAAACTTTCCGGCATCAGCAACGCAGGCTTTACCATCCGCCAGATCAGCTGTAAGGGCTGATCATGCGAAGCGAGCCACGCTGGCGCCGGGCACCTGAGCGAGGGGCGGGTGCGGGGGCGTGCTCGCCGGCTGGTCAGCTGGTGAGCGTGGCGTTGACCGTGATATTCACGCCGGCCAGCGCGCGGGAGATCGGGCAGTTGGCGCCGGCGTTCTCCGCGGCCTGCTCGAACGCCGACTGATCGATCCCGGGTACGCGGCCGGTGACCGTCAGCTCGGAGGTCGTCACCGTCGGAGCGCCATCACGCTGATCGAGGGTCACCTTGGCGGAGACCTCGAGGCGCTCGGGGGCGCTCCCGCCCTGGGTGAGCTCATTGGCGAGCGCCATCGAGAAGCACGAGGAGTGGGCGGCGGCGATTAACTCCTCCGGGCTCGTCTTGCCGTCCGAGCGCTGGGTCCGCGAGGCCCAGGTGACCTCGAGATCCGCAAGAGCGCCGCTGGCGCCGTTTAGAACCCCACTGCCGTGAGCGAGGTCTCCGTCCCACTTCGTCGTCGCGGTCCGCTCGGCCATCGGCATATGCGCTTCCCTTCGCTATTTAGTGGTGTTCGATGACCCGGTCGATCAGACCGTACTCGACGGCCTCGTCGGCCTTGAAGAAGCGATCGCGCTCCATGTCGTCGTGGACCTGCTCGACGCTCTGCCCGGTGTGGTGGGCGTAGATCTCATCGATCCGGCCGCGAATGTTGAGGATCTCGCGGGCGTGGATCTCGATGTCACTCGACTGCCCTTCGAAGCCCGCCGACGGCTGATGGATGAGGAGCCGGCTGTTGGGTAGCGAGAACCGCTTGTTCTTGGCGCCCCCGGCCAACAGCAGCGAGCCCATGGACATTGCGATCCCGACGCAGATGGTCTGGATCTCCGGCTTGATGAACTGCATGGTGTCGTAGATCGCCAGCCCGGAGTAGATCGATCCACCCGGGCAGTTGACGTAGATC
>JBAPXO010000243.1:0-2506 GCA_049284255.1 Solirubrobacteraceae bacterium
GTCCCAGCTCTATCGCATCGATCACTACCTGGGCAAGATGGGGCTGGACGAGCTCCTCTACCTGCGCTTCGCCAACACGATGCTCGAACCCGTATGGAACCGCAACCACATCGCGAGCGTCCTGATCACTATGGCCGAGGACTTCGGGGTCGAGGACCGGGGCCACTTCTACGACCGCGTCGGCGCGTTGCAGGACGTCGTGGTCAACCATCTGATGCAGGTCCTCGCCATGGCCGCGATGGAGGCTCCGGCCGGCGCGGACGCCTCCACGCTCAAGGACGCCAAGTTCGCGGTGTTCCGTTCGATGGCCGACGCCAGCCCGCAGGACTACGTACGCGGGCAGTACGACGGCTACCTGGACATCGACGGAGTCGCCCAAGGCTCGACCACCGAGACCTACGCCGCCCTGAGGCTCGAGATCGACAACTGGCGGTGGGCGGGGGTCCCATTCTTCATCCGGGCCGGTAAGCGACTCCCGGTCACTCAGACCGAGCTGCGGATCGTGTTCAAGCGACCCCCGCGTCTGGGCTTCATGGCCTCGGCGGACCGCGTGTCCTCCGACGGCCAGCTTGTCGTCAAACTTGATCCGTCGACCGGCGTGCGGCTGGAGCTCAATGCTCACCGCGCCGACAAGGGCGGACCGCAGGGGATCTCCCTGGAGATGGAGTTCGCCGAGGAGGGGGGAGAGGGGCCGACCCCCTACGAGGTCCTCCTGAAGGCGGCGATGGACGGCGACAGCACGCCGTTCACGCGCCAGGACGGTGTCGAGGAGGCGTGGCGGGTGATGGCCCCCCTGCTCGAGGCACCGCCGCCGGTGCACCCCTACGCCCCGGGTTCCTGGGGTCCGAAGGCAGCCGATCATCTGCTGGCGGGCACTGCCCGCTGGCACGAACCCTGGGTGGCGTCATGACGAGTACTTCCTCAAAGACCAAGCGCAACCGCGCCAGCACCGACGGCGCTAAGGCGAAGGCCGCCGCCTCGCGTCCCGAGCAGAGCGCCGCGGCGCCGTCGCCATTTCCCCCGATCGCCGATTACGCGTTCCTGTCTGACTGCCACACCGGCGCCCTGGTCGCTCCCGACGGATCGATCGACTGGCTCTGTGTGCCGCGATTCGATGCCCCCAGCGTGTTCGGCTCGTTGCTTGACCGCGAGGCGGGTCTCTTCCGGCTGGGTCCGTTCGGCGTCAACGTGCCGTCAGACCGCCACTACGTCCCGGGCACCAACGTCCTGACCACGACGTGGAAGACACCGGGCGGATGGCTGGAGGTACGCGACGGCCTGGTCATGGGCCCAACGGCGCATGTAGACACGATCACGCCGCATACCCGGCCGCCCGCCGACGAGGACGCGGCGCACATGCTGGTCCGGACGGTCGTCTGTCTGGAGGGCAGCGTCGAGCTGGAGCTGATCTGCGAGCCCGCGTTTGATTACGGCAGCGTCCCGGCAGAATGGACGCTCGTCGAGGACAGCCCGCACCTGGCTGATGCCAGCGGTGCCGGCCAGACGATCCGCCTGGCCACCGACCTCCAGCTGGGCGTCGAGGCCAACCGGGTTCGGGGGCGGCACACCCTCGTCGGCGGCGAACGGGCCTTCGTGGCGCTTGCGTGGGGGGAGGGGCTCGCCACACCGAGCGACGTCGACGACGCCGAGCGCCGACTGGACGAGACCGTCACCTTCTGGCGCCACTGGATCGCCGCAGCGCGGCCAATGGCCGATCATCGCTGGCGCGAGGCGATTCAGCGCTCAGCGCTCACGATCAAGGGGCTGACCTACATGCCCACGGGCGCCACCGTGGCCGCGCTGACCACCTCGCTGCCCGAGACTCCGGGCGGCGAGCGAAACTGGGACTATCGCTACACCTGGATGCGGGACTCGACCTTCACGCTCCAGGCCTTGCATCTGCTTGCCCTCGACGGAGAGGCCGAGGAGTTCATGCAGTTCGTCGCCGACCTCGAGCCCAACAGCGACGGGGGCTTGCAGATCATGTACGGGATCGACGGCCGCCGGGACCTGACCGAGTCCTTCCGTGAGGACCTGTCGGGCTACTCGGGCGCTTCTCCCGTCCGCATCGGCAACGGGGCCTTCGATCAGCGTCAGAACGACGTCTTCGGGGCGGTGCTGGATTCCATCCTCAAGCACACCATGCACAGTCAGCGCCTGCCACGGCGGCTATGGCCAATCGTGCAGGCGCAGGCGAAGTGCGCGACGGGGGTGTGGCGAGAGCCCGACCAGGGCATCTGGGAGGCCCGCGGCAAACCGCAGCACTACGTCTCCTCCAAGCTCATGTGCTGGGTCGCGATGGACCGGGCGAGCAAGCTCGCCCTGATCCGCGATGACCCCTCATCGGCGGCGACGTGGGGCGAGACGGCTACCGAAATCCACGCTGACATCCTCGCCCACGGACTGAAGGGCGGCGTGCTGCGCCAGCACTACGACACCGAGGCGCTGGACGCCTCGACGCTGCTGGCGGCGCTGTTCGGGTTCCTCCCGGGCGATGACGAGCGCA
>JBAPXO010000244.1:0-2269 GCA_049284255.1 Solirubrobacteraceae bacterium
GAAAGGCACCGGAGCGGCTGTCTTGCTGCTTCACGCAGGTATCGCTGATCGATCGATGTGGAACGAGCACTTGGACTGGCTGGCTGACGCTGGTTTTCGAGCGATAGCCGTCGACCTGCCGGGCTTCGGCGATGCCGTCGTCAGCGGCGGGATGCAGGCGCCATGGGAGGATGTCCTTCAGACGCTCCGAGAGCTGGCGGTGCCTCGGGCGGTCCTGGTTGGAGACTCGTTTGGAGCTGCCGTGGCGCTCCGGGCCGCGGTGGTCGCGCCAGCCGCCGTCTCGGGACTGATGCTCGTATCGCCGCCACCGTTGCGCTTGGAGCCATCGCCCGCACTGAGCGCGGCGTGGGACGCTGAGAACGCCGCCTTGGAGCGCGGGGACGTCGAGGCCGCGATCGCCGCGGTGGTTGAGGCGTGGCTTGCGCCGGATGCGCCGGCCGCCCTGCGAGAGCGAGTCGCCTCCATGCAGCGGCGGGCGTTTGTGCTCCAGAGCGCCATCGAGGACGCCGAGGCGGCTCCGGACCCGTTGGAGGCCGGCCGGACGCGCTGGGAGAGCTGCAGATCCCGGTTCTGGCCGTGGCGGGCGAAGCTGACATGCCCGACTTCAAGGCTGGTGCGAGAGAGATCGCAGCAGCGGTACCGGATGGGCGGTTCGAGATCATTCCCGGCGCTGGTCATCTTGCGCCGCTCGAGGCGCCGCAGCAGTTCAGGCAAGCCCTACTTGAGCATCTCCACGGTCAATGACGAGGGGGCGGCCGCGGAGCGGCTGATGGTGTAGACGCCGCCCGCGAGCTTGGGCAGCTGTCCCGGCAGCGGTGTCAGGTGCGGAGCATCGGTGGTGGAGAGGGTCAGCCGCAGACGGTCCCCGGTGGCGATGGTGGCAAGCGTCGGGAAGATCTGGATCTCGTAGGCGGTCATGGCGCCCGGCTTGACGGGCTGCGCGGAGGCCTGGGTGTAGGGGTGATAGGGGAAGATCGTCAGACCGTGAGCTGTCCAGGACCGGCTTTGATTGACGGCTCGCAGCGAGCCCAGGAGCGCGCCCTCGGTGAGCGGATAGGAGGAGCCGTTCGGCGTCACGTCCTCGAGTTCGGCCACGAGCTCGGTCTCCGGAGTGGTCGAGCTCGCATACACCGTGGCGGTGATCGGGCCGGCGACCGTCTCGGGGTGGGCAAACGGAGCCGAGGTATAGGTGGTGGCCCACGGTCCGGCCTGCGAGAGCCGGTCATCGTTGGCGCACGGCGCCAGCAACCCCGCGGAACCGGCGGGGACCGAAAGGCCGCCCATGGACCACTGGTCGATCGGTCGTCCGCAGGCGGCACCGGACGGGCTCCAGGCCAGGGTGTCGCTGGCGCCAAGCGATGGCGCCGCGGCGCCGAGCAGCTTCCCGGTCACGCTGCTGACGGTTGGGATCCCGGGAATCGGGACTCCGGTCGCGCCGGCGGATGGCGGGGAAGTGTTGAGCGCTCCGCCCGCGCCGAAGTACAGGCGCGTCGGCGTCGAGCCGGTGAAGGGGTAGGTCGAGGCCTCGTCGAACTGGCCGCTTCCGAGGTCGTAGTAATGCAGCGGGGTTCGTGTCCGAGCCATCCCGGTCTTCTCGTGCTTGAGCCAGGTGTCAAACCACTCGAGCTCGAGCGGGTCGACGTCGACCGAGGAGCCGTTGAGGTGCTCCCATGGCCCGTCGATCAGCTGATAGCGCCCGGTCGTTCGCTGCCCGGCGCGCATCGGCACGGTGTCGCTGCGATGAGCCCACGCGTTCTGGAGCCCGGCGAAGTTCAGGGGTTCCCCGTTCTGGAAGAGGTCGAACTCGCCTCCGATCAGGTAGGCCGGGATGTGGTTGGCGACGATCCGCTTGAGGACGTTCTGCGGATTGCGGGCCTGCCAATAGGAGCCGTCGTAGGCCTCATCGCCGCCGGTAAGGATGTTCGCCGTCGTGGCGGCGTGATAGCTCGCCAGGCCGTTGGCGTGGTCGGCTTCGATGGACGCGAGACTCGAGAGCAGGGCCGGGTCGCTGGCGGTGTCACTGATCGGGTTGGTCGTATTGAGGATGCCCGTGAGGCCGAGGTAGGTCTCGCTGAACTCGAAGTCGAGCAGTCCACCCATGAACGACGTGTCGCGATAGATGTCGTTGGCGCTGACCATCGGGAAGACGGCCTTCAACGGCGAATGGCGGCCGACGGCGCCCGCGAGCAACAGCTGGTCGATCCCCAGGTAGGACGGCCCGTAGGTGCCGACGCGTCCGTCGGCGTGGGGGAGGCGGGCGGCCCAGTGC
>JBAPXO010000245.1:0-6261 GCA_049284255.1 Solirubrobacteraceae bacterium
CGCCGATCGAGACCTGGACGCGGAACAGGCCGCGGAGCGCGGCGAGCTTGCGGGCGACGGTGGAGGGCGCCTGGCCGCGCTCTGACAAGGATGCGACGTAGCGGCGCAGGACGCGGACGTCGATGGCGTCGGGGGCGAGCTCGCGCCCAGTCGCCCAGCGCGCGAACTGAACGGTGTCGATCGCATAGGCGTTGCGTGTCTTGACGGCCACGGCGCGGCGGCGCAGGTCCTCGTCGAAGTCGTCGAGCACTGCGCGCCAGGGAGTCGACAGCCCGTCGCCGTCGACTGACCGGTCAGCGCTGTCTGGCCGCAGAGCTGTCATCGCGAGGTGGCTATTCGCCGATTTGCCCGACAGCCCTCTTTATGGAGCACGCCCGCCCCGGCGTCCACGTCCACGGCTACGTTACGTGGACGATGGTCCCGATCGGTGTGTAGGGGTAGACCGAGGCCGCCTCGGAATAGGGCATCTCGACACACCCGTCGCTCTGGGGGTAGCCGTAGGACCCGCGGATGAAGCCGTGGAGGGCATCGCCGCCGTTGAAGTAGCTGACGTCCGGGATCCCGGGATCGACGTAGTGGCTCCCATCGGCGTTGGTGCCGCTCATCGTGACCGACGGCGCGTGCTCGAAGACCGCGAACGTCCCGGTGGCCGTCGGCGTGGCCGGGATCCCGGTGTTGACGGGTCCGGAAGCGACGGTCTTGCCGTTGTGCCACGTGCTCTCTGACTCGGGGGACCCCTCGCTGACGTCGACGACGGTGTAGCCAAAGCTGTACTTCTGGTCGTGGATGACGGCGTTCATCAGGGCCTTCCAGACCTGCGGGCCGGCCAGCCCGTCGGCCGTCATCCCGTTGTTGTTCTCAAACGCCATCAGCGCGCCCTTGGTGATCTCGCCGAAGCTGCCGGGCTGCCAATCGGACTTCAGCCAGCCCGGGGTGCTCGACCAACGCCACACGAACCTCCCGGCGGGCGGCTTGATCGCGGCCGCCTCCTGGTCGGCGTAGGTGAGCCCGACACCGGGGCCGTCGTATTTGAACCTCTGCGGCAGGTAGCCGAGCAGGGCGAGCATCTGTTGCAGGCGTGTCGTCGAGCCCGCCGGCACGTTCCAGGTGGCGTTGGCGCCGGTCTGCCCGACTACTCGGACGCCGTTGGGCAGCGGGATCGTCACGTTGGCCCCAAGTCCGTAGCCGTAGCCCTCGGGACGGAAGACCATCGCGTGACTGTTGAGCTGGTGCCAGCTGCCCTGGGTGTTGGGCGAGACCGGGGGAAGGTGGGAGCCCACGGCCTTTGCGACCGGCTTTGAGAAGGTCAGCGTGATCGGGGTGTCGGACTTGATCTTGGTGCCGGGGGCCGGGCTGGCAACCGCCGTGGCCGCGCCCGTGGCCGGGAACCAGCTCACCGCCGCCTGCTTGGAGGTCTCCCAGGTTCTCGGCGCCGCCTGGACATAGACCGTGCCCGCGGGTGTGGTGCGCGGCAGCCTCACGACCGTCTGGGGCTGGGCGAGCAGACGCCGGCGCAGGTGATGCGAGGGGCCGTAGGCGAACTCCGAGACGGGCGACTTGAAGCGAAGGGCCACGGGCGCATGCCCGGACACCGTGATGTAGTGCGAGCGCAGGCTGGCGACCGGCGTGGTCAGGGAGAGTTTCAGTCGCTGGGTGCTGCCGGCCAGCCAGGAGATCCAGCCGGGCCGCTTGACGACGACGTAGACGGTGACGGCCTCGTTGGCGGGCACGAGCTTTGTGGGCCAGATCCGGTCGCCTCTGACCGTGACCGGGATCGGCGTGTTGGTCTTACCGCCGACGACCGTGATGCTCTGGATCGAGCCTCCCCCCAGCGGCAGGCCGACCTTGGCCAGCGCGGTGGAGTCGGTGGTCAGGCTGGCGCTCGCCGAGGCGAAGATGAAGGCCGCAACGGCCGCCGCCGCGAGCGCGAACAGCACGACACCGCCGGCGATCCAGGCGCCACGGCGAGGTCCCCGGGAGGACGAGCCCAGGCCAGAGCGAGTCTTGCCTGTAACGCGCTCGCCCCCGGGCGTACGCAGGTAAGAGACATTTGCCACCGCGCCAATGGTACTGACCGCGCAGGGCCGATCAAGCATTGACCGTCAGCCGTAAGGCTTCTGCAACACAGGTTGCCCGGCAATTGCTCGGCAACCTTACACATCTGGTGCCCGCCGAAGCGGCATAGGTCAGCGGGTAACGGCGCCCTCGGCGGCACTGGAGACCAGGCGCGCATACTTGTGCAGCGCCACCCCTGGGAAGGGACGCTCGGGCGGCTGGTAGGCCTCAGCGCGGGCCTTGAGCTCATCGTCTGAGAGCTCGACGTCCAGCCGACGCGCGGTCACGTCGAGGGTTATCCGGTCACCGTCGCGCACGAGCCCGATGGGGCCGCCCTTTATGGACTCGGGGGCGACGTGGCCGGCCATCAGCCCACGGGTCGCCCCGGAGAATCGGCCGTCGGTGATCAGCGCCACCTCCTCGCCCAGTCCTTCGCCGACGAGCGCCGCGGTCACCGCCAGCATCTCGCGCATCCCGGGGCCGCCGGCCGGCCCCTCGTTGCGGATCACGACGATGTCGCCAGGGTTGATCGAGCTCGTGCGGACCGCCGCCATGGCGTCCTCTTCGCATTCGAACACCCGGGCGGGCCCGCTCTGCTGGCGCCGCGTGTAGCCCGCGAGCTTGACCACGCAGCCGTCGGGGGCGAGGTTGCCGTGCAGGATCGCCAGGCCTCCGGTCTCTGAGAGCGGGCGATCGAGGGGGCGCACGACCTCCTGGCCCTCGGCCTCGGAGGCGGCGTCGGCGATCTCCCCGATCGTCTTGCCGGTGACCGTGAGCGCATCCTCGTGGAGGATGCCGGCCTCCTTGAGGCGCTTGCAGACCAATGGGACGCCCCCCGCCTGATAGAGGTCGGGGGCCACGAAGCGCCCGCCGGGCTTCAGATCGCAGAGCAGCGGCGTGCGTTCGGAGATCACGTCGAAGTCGTCGATGTCCAGCTCGATGCCCATCTCCCTGGCCAGCGCGAGTAGGTGCAGCACCCCGTTGGTCGAGCCGCCGCTGCAGGCGATCCCGGCGATCGCGTTCTCGAAGCTCTGTCGGGTGATGAAGTCGCTAGGCCGCAGGCCGCGCCGGAGGACTTCCATGACCAGCCGGCCGGCCTCCTCGGCGACCACGGGCTTACGATCGTCGACGGCCGGCACCATGTTCAGCCCCGAGGGGGATATGCCGAGCACTTCGAAGGCCATCGCCATCGTGTTGGCGGTGAACTGGCCTCCGCAGGCGCCGGCCCCGGGCGACGCCGCGTCCTCGATCGCGGTCAGCTCGGCGTCGTCGATCCGGCCCGCGGCGTGGGCGCCCACGGCCTCGAAGACCTCGCCGATCGTGACCCGCTCGCCGTGCAGGTGTCCGGGCATGATCGAGCCGCCGTAGAGCATCACGCTCGGCAGGTCCAAGCGCGCCAGCGCCATGACGGTGCCCGGAATCGTCTTGTCGCATCCGCTCAGGGCGATCACGGCGTCGAACATGTGGGCGTGCGTCACGAGCTCGATCGAGTCGGCGATCAGCTCGCGGCTGGCCAGGGAGGCCTTCATGCCCTCGGTCCCCATCGTGATCCCATCGGAAATCGCGATCGTGTTGATCTCCATCGGCGTGCCGCCGGCGGCGCGAATCCCGTCCTTGACCTTCGCGGCCAGCGCTCGCAGGTGGAAGTTGCAAGGCATCGTCTCGACCCAGGTGTTGGCGACCGCGATCAGCGGCTTGGCCAGGGCCTCGTCGTCGAAGCCGATGGCCTTGAGGTAGGAGCGCGCCGCGGCGCGCTCTGGGCCCTCGGTGAGCGCGCGGCTGCGATGCTTGAGATCAGGCGTCGTCGCGGTGCTCATCGGGGCCGGGAACTGTAGCGCCCGGCCGCCCGCCGGCGGCGCCATCGGGCGCGCTTCGCGGTCTCAGCCCGCGGTGTCGAGGGGTCTCGACGTCGTACTGCGGGCGGCGTCGCGCATCCGCGCGCGCTCCCACTGCGACAGGCGCCATAGGTCGCGCTTGACGTGCACCGGGTCGAGCTGGCGCCCGGGGAGGTGCATGTTGGCCGTCGAGATCAGCCGCCGCTCATCCCCGGTCAGCGCCATCCACTTGGCGAGCACATCGTCGGAATCCGGGAGTCGAGCGCTCCCGTAGGGGCGCGTGTCATCGGGAAACACCACGCAGTACTCGTTGAGGAGGCGGTGGGTCTGAGCGAGGTAGGCGACGATCGCCCGGTGGGGGTAGATCAAATAGGCATAGGCGGCGCCGCCCGTGCCGCCGGCATGGGCGGGGCCATCGGACTGGCTGCCCCACACCCGGATGAAGCCGAGGTCTCGGTACATCGCCCACTCCTCGTCGTTGACGCAGGAGCGAAGGAGCATGCGGGCGCGCTGCTCGGCGCGGCGCTCCCGACCCGGGTCATAGGCACCCCCCGGCTCGACGCGCCGGCGGGCGCGATGGCGCGACCACATCTCCTCGATTCGGGGGAAGATCTCCTCTGAGAGCAGCGCGATAGCTACCAGCGCGGTTGCGACGAGCGCCAGCAGCACGGCCTAGGAGCCGCCTACCGGCCACCTGCGGCGCGCGGGAAGAAGATCACCCGGTCCGCATCACGAGGCACGTCGCCAAACGACTTGACCATCTGGGCCTGTCGTCGTCCGGCGTCGTCGAGTACCGGCACCGCGGCCCATAGCCCGGCATCCAGCTGGCGGCGGAACTCTTGGATGAGGCGCTCTTCGTCGTGCGCGAGGTCGACATCGCCCTCCGCGATCAGCACTTCCCCATGACCCGGCTTCATCCTCAAGAACCGCACGTCGGGATTATGTCACGCCGAGGATGTCCACCGGCCCCGCTCCGGCGCCAACCTCCTGGAGCCCTTGACGCACGGCCTCTGACGCCCGGCGCTTGGCCTCCCGCGCCGCCTGCAGCGGAGTATCGCCCCGCGCGAGCCGCGCCGCCAGCACCGACGAGTGGGTGCAGCCCGACCCGTGGGCGGCGCCGCTGGGATGGCGCTCGCCGGGGATCTCGATCACATCGGAGCCGTCAAAAAAGATGTCGGTGGCCTGCGCCCGGTGGCCGCCCGTGACGACGACGGCCGCCGGTCCCAGGGCGTGCACGGCGCGGGCGAGCTCGGCGGTCTCGGTTTCGGTGATCTCGGTGTCGTCTGTCTCCAGCTCCGTCAGCGCACGGGCCTCGGGCAGGTTCGGCGTGACCACGGTCGCGCGCGGCAGCAGGGTTTCGATCAGCGCCGCCCTGGCTGAGGGATCGAGCAACTGGGCGCCCGACTCCGACACCATCACCGGGTCGAGCACGACAGGCGTCCCTTCGGGCAGTTCGTCGAGGGCCCGCGCCACCGCCTCGATGGTCTCGACGTTGCCCAGCATCCCGATCTTCACGGCGTCGACCCCGATGTCCTGGCTAACCGCGCGCACCTGAGCGAGGATCATCTCGGGGGTCACGGGCTGGATGGCGGTCACGCCGACGGTGTTCTGGGCGGTGATGGCGGTGATCGCGGTCATGCCGTGGACGCCGCAGGCGGCGAACGCCGTGAGGTCGGCCTGGATGCCGGCGCCCCCGCCCGAGTCCGACCCGGCGATCGAGAGCACGCGAGGTGGGGTGTGGGAGGCGGGCGTCATTGCCCTCAGGCTAGAGAGGGTCGACGGGCTCGAGAACCTCATGGCATCACCGTGAACCCTCCCCCGGGCTCCCGCGCGATCCGCCCGCCGAGCTCGAGTTCGGCCAGGGCCGTGAGACCGCGGTCGAGGTCGAGCCCGGCCGCGTCGATCGCCTCGGCCGGATGGCGGGTGTCGGCGAGGGCATCCAGAAGAGCCTGCAGCTGAGGCTCGAGCCGCGGGCGAGGCGGGCGGCCGACGGGCCGGGCGCCGGCTCCGAAGATCGTCTCGACCACGTCCTCGGGGCCGCGGACGAGCTCGGCGCCGTCCCTCAGGAGCTGGTGCGGGCCCGCGGCCAGCGGCGCCGTGACTTCGCCCGGTACCGCTCCAAGCCGCCGGCCCAGTGTCGCGGCCCAGGCCGCCGTGAGCAGCGCTCCGGAGCCCGGGCGGGCCTGAACGACCACCGTCATCGCGCTCAGCGCGGCGATGATCCGGTTGCGTGCCGGGAACATCCAGCGGCGCGGCGTGACGTCGGGCCCGAGCTCGGAGAGAGCCACCCCGTGCTGGCGGATGCGGGCGTGCAGGCGCCGCGCCGATGGTGGGTAGGGGCGCTGGGGAGCGGCCGCCAGCACGGCGAGCG
>JBAPXO010000246.1:0-5243 GCA_049284255.1 Solirubrobacteraceae bacterium
TCCGTGAAGTCGCGACCCAGCGGCCGTGGTCACGCACACCCCAAGCGCGCTCGGGCTCCCAGGCGCGGCGCAGGATCTCGGTCCGGCGGCCGCGGTCGGCCTCGGGATCCCCGAGGAAGGCCACCGCCATCCCTCGTGACCACTCCGCCACCTCCTCGACGGAAACCGGATTGACCAGCTCAGGGCTTGAGGAGGGCATCACCTAAATCATGTCTGGTGCGGCGGCGCACCGCGAGCTGGCGCTAGCTCGCGGTGTCGAACTCGTCGATCAGCATCTCCACCCCCGACGGCCTCGAAGCCAACCCGCGCTGCCGATCTCCCACTGCGTGCGGCCACGCCCGCGTGCCCCGCTCACCCACAACGGGTGATGTGCTGGGGGACGGCCGGAGAGACAATCCGCGGGATGGCGGCGACGACTAAGGCTCCCCCCAAGGCTCGCGCTTCCGGCCGGCAGCGCAACACCGCCTACCTGACGGTCCCAGAGCGCATCGCCCGGGGCAAGGCGGCACGGGCTCAGGCGCCGAGGTCAAGCCACGCCGCGTTTGACCCGCCCTCGGACCGGCCCGATCCAGTCTCACTGCTCGAGGCGCAGGCCAAGAGCCGCGTGCCCGGGCTCGTACCGATCCGTTACGGGCGGATGCTCGTCTCGCCGTTTACGTTCTACCGCGGGGCGGCCTTGATCATGGCCAACGATCTGGCCACGACGCCGAACTCGGGGCTCATCACCCAGGTTTGCGGGGACGCCCACTTGTCAAACTTCGGCGCCTTCGCATCTCCAGAGCGAAGGCTGGTGTTCGACATCAACGACTTCGACGAGACCCTGCCCGGCCCGTGGGAGTGGGACGTCAAGCGCCTCGCCGTGAGCATGCTGATCGCGGCTGACCACAACGGGTTCCGCCGCCGGGACCAGGAGCGCATCGTGCAGGACACGGTGCTCGCATATCGCGGCGCGATTCGAACCTTCGCCGGGATGGGCAACCTCGGGGTCTGGTATGCCCACCTGGAGCTTGAGCCCCTGCTGCGCGAGCGTGCCTCACAGTTCAGGCCAAAGCTGGTCAAGCGAACCAAGGCGGCGTTGGCCAAGGCTCGTACGCGGGACAGCATGGCGGCCTTCTCCAAGCTGACGCGGGAGTTCGAGGGGCAGGCCCGGATCGTCGCTCAGCCCCCGCTCATCGTCCCCGTCGAGGAGTTCGTCAGCCAGCCCCGGGAGGAGATCTTCGAGGCGTTGACTGAGTTCCTGCGCACCTACCGCTCCACGCTTGAGCACGATCGGAGGATCCTGCTCGAGCAGTACGAGATCGCCGACTTCGCCCGCAAGGTGGTCGGCGTGGGCAGCGTCGGAACTCGGGCCTTCATCGTCCTGCTCATCGGGCGCGACGGACGTGACCCGCTGTTTCTGCAGGCCAAGGAGGCGGAGGCCTCGGTGCTCGAGGAGTTCGTCGATCCCAGCGAGTTCTCGTCCCACGGTGAACGCGTGGTCAGAGGGCAGCGGCTCATGCAGGCCACCAGCGACATCTTCCTGGGCTGGTTGCACGTCGACGCGGCGCTGGATGGCGAGCCGCGCGACTTTTACGTTCGTCAGCTCAAGGACTGGAAGGGCTCGGCTGAGATCGAGCAGATGGTGCCCGAGGGCATGACCGCCTACGGGAGGATGTGCGGCTGGACGCTCGCGCGCGCTCACGCCCGGAGCGGCGACCGGGTGGCGATCGCCGCCTACCTGGGTAACGGCGACAGCTTTGACCGGGCGATCGTCGAGTTCTCAAAGGCCTATGCCGAGCAGAACGAAAGCGACTACCAGGCGCTGGACGCTGCCGTGCGCGCCGGGAGGATTGCCGCCCAGCCCGGGTTTTAGCGCCCGTATCCTCTCGGCATGCCACGAGCCGCGATCGCGTTCCTGTGTTGGGGACTGATGGCCGTCTGGGTCGCGCCGGCAGCGAGCGGGAGACCGTCGAGCCGTGGCGCGCGACCGGTGGCCATCCCCGCCGCCGGACGTCTCGTCAACACCTCGCATGCCGACCGCGTCGTCGGCCATGGCACGCCGGGTACCTGCACCTCCGCCGCGGTGGTGGCCGCTGTGCGGGCGGGCGGAGTGATCCGCTTCTCCTGTGGGCGCAAGCCGGTCACGATCAACATGTCGGCAACCGCCAAGGTCGTGAACACCAGCCGTCGGGTCGTGCTCGACGGGCGCGGCCGGGTGACCCTCAGCGGCGAGGGCCGGCGTCGCATCCTCTACATGGACACCTGCGACCAGGCGCAGGTTTGGACGACGTCGCACTGCCAGGATCAGAGCTCTCCCGAGCTCGTCGTCCAGAACCTCGCGTTCAAGGACGGAAACTCGACCGGGCAGCGCTTCGACGGCGGAGGAGGAGGAGCGATCTTCGCCCGCGGGGGACGGCTGCGCATCGTCAACTCGTCGTTCACCGGTAATCGCTGCGATTCTGAGGGGCCGGACATTGGCGGCGGGGCGGTGAGGGCCCTATCGCAGTACGACAACCATCCGGTGTACGTCGTTCACAGCCGCTTTGGCGCCAACGTGTGCAGCAACGGGGGCGCGCTGAGCAGCATCGGCGTCTCCTGGACGGTGCTCGACAGCCGCTTTACCGCCAATCGCGCCATCGGCAACGGAGCCAACCCAGCCCGCTCCGGGACCCCCGGGGGAGGAAGCGGCGGCGCGATCTACAACGACGGAGATCAGATGGTCCTCTCGGTCGGCGGAAGCTCGTTCACCGGCAACCACGCCCACGAGGGCGGTGGGGCGATCTTCTTCGTCAGCGACGATCGCACCGGCACGATGGCCATCCGCCACAGCACACTGCGCCACAACCCGAGCGACGGCTTTCAGACGGCCGGCCTGCCGGGCGTCTTCTTCCTAGGAGCGCATCGGCCGACGGTCACCGATTCGGTGTTGCGCTGACGGCTCCGCGACGCGGGCCCAGCCGCAACGCGTCAGTGGGGAGCTTCGGTGGAGACGATCAACACGCTGCAGTCGGCCCGGTGCGAGACCTTGTTCGGCACACTTCCCAGCACCCGCGTCACGCCGTGCATACCGCGGTTGCCGACGACGATGAGTCCGGCGTTCTCCCGCTTGGCGACCTCGAGCAGGGCGTCGGCTGGGTCCCCCGTGACCGTGTGGACCTTGACCTCGACCCCGCCGGCCCGGACGTCCGCGGCGGCCTCGTCGATGACCGACTGCACCGCGGAATCCGGCGTGATGTTCAGATGCTCCCCGGCAGGTGCTCCCACGACGCGCGCGCCCCGCAGCGGCTCGTAGGCCGAGACGAGATGGAGCTGACCGTGGAGCGCGCTCGCCAGCCGCGTCGCTTCTGCGACCGCTCGCTGGGCGGTCTTGGACCCGTCAGTACCTACAACGATCGACTCGTACACCTTGACCCCCTTCGATTTGCGCCAGCACAATAACCCACCACGGGCTCGGCGGCTGCAAATGTCCGCTCCGCCGCACCGATGAGGAATGCGCCGACCGAAGGTCTATAGCTGCATGAGTGCCCGTAGGATTCCCCCGGTGGCCGTGGTGTGCGTACGGGGACCGTTGCGCAAGCTCGCGGGCGGGCGCGGGGAGCATGAGCTCGAAGGGGCTACGGTCGTGGAGCTGATGCAGGCCCTAGAGAGCTGCCACCCGGACATGGCCGGCTGGATCCTCGACGAGCGTGGCCTGATCCGGCGGCACATCAACGTGTTCGTCAACGGCGACCGGGGCGTCGAGACGACCGCGGTGCAGTCCGGAGACCGTCTTGAGGTGCTACCTGCGATAACGGGAGGCTGAGAGTGACTGAGCTGGTGGTCGGGACGAAGAAGGGTCTGTTCCTGCTCGAAGGCGAGCCGGATCATGCTTTTGAGGTAAAGGCTCGCGCCTTTCCCGGGGAGCCCGTCGACTTCGCCACGCGGGATCCGCGCACCGGGCGGCTGCTGGCGACCGTGACGTCACCGTTCTACGGCCCAAAGATCTTCTACAGCGACGATGACTCGGGGGCCGAGTGGGAGCAGGCCGACGGCGTCGCCCTACCCGAAGGTGGCGAGCAGGCTCTCGAACGGATCTGGGTCGTCGCGCAGGGCGAGGCCGACGGCCGCCTGTACGCCGGCGGCGACCCGGGCGTCCTCTTCGACAGTTTTGACGGCGGCGCGACCTGGGAGCTCAACGCCGGACTTTGGGAGCAGCCGTCGCGTCCGCACTGGCAACCCGGCGGCGGCGGGCTGTGCCTGCACTCGATCTGCACCTGGCCCGGCGATCCCGACAAGCTTGCGGTGGCCGTCTCGGCCGCGGGTATGTGGCTGACCGACGATGGCGGCCGGACCTGGCGCCGTGGCAACAAGGGACTCGACCCGCGGTATCTTCCGGCGGAAGCGCTCAAGGATGAGAACGCCGGCCGTTGCGTACACCACGTCGAGCGGGCGCCCAAGCAACCCGACCGCATGTTCATGCAGTTTCACGGCGGCGTCTATCGCTCCGACGACGCCGGGGAGAGCTGGAACGACATTGGCGGCGGCGGCCTGCCTTCTGATTTCGGGTTTCCGCTGGCGATCGACCCAGCCGACCCCGATAGTGCCTATGTGATCCCGCTCGTCGCCGACATGGATCGGGTGACTCCCGACGGCCGCGTGCGTGTTTACGAGACGCGCGATGCCGGAGTCAATTGGACACCTCGGGGAGACGGGCTACCCGCGGAACACGCCTACCTGACGGTGTTGCGCCAAGCTTTCGCTCGCCTCGCGGACAGGGAACAGCTGCAGCTCTACTTCGGGGCCACCTCCGGCGATCTATTCGGCTCCGGCGACGCGGGAGCCACGTGGACAGCGGTCGCGACGCGGCTGCCGCCGGTGTACTCCGTGGTCGCCGTCTAGATCGTGACCGCTCCGTGCTCGTCAAGCGCCCAGTCCGGGTTGTGCACAACCTCCCAGACATAGCCGTCGGGATCGGTAAACGCTCCCGTGGTTCCGCCCCATTCAGCACGCCCCGCCTGCCGCCTGATGCTGCCACCGGCTCGCTCGGCCTCGGCCAAGACCTCGGCGACGTCCTCGGGTGAGCGGACGTTGTGGGCGAGTTCGATGCCGGGCGCTCCGTGGCCGCCGAGGGCCGTCCACAGGCCGAACACCATTCCGCCCGCCTGAAAGAAGCAGACCTCGTCGTCGGGCTGGCGCGCCCCGGTCCAGCCGAGCGCTTCATAGAAGGCGCGCGCTCTCGCAAGGTCGGTGACGCCCAACGTCACGAGGCTGAGTCGCTGCTCCAC
>JBAPXO010000247.1:0-2754 GCA_049284255.1 Solirubrobacteraceae bacterium
CTCACCCGGTTGGCTGCGATGTTGGAGTCGGCACCGTGATCGGGAGCTATGAAATCCGAATTAAGGGCCGCGTGGGCTCAAGCGTGCTCGCTTCATTCGAGAACATGGACTCCACGTTTCGGCCCGCCGAGACCATCCTGCGGGGCACCGTTGACCAGGCGCAGCTCTACGGGCTGCTCGAGCGCATTCAGTTGCTCGGGCTCGAGCTGATCGAGCTCCGCCGAGTGCCCGTCGACGATCCTTGCGCGCCGGAAGCGCCCTGACACCGAGCTGAGCTAGGACCGGGCACGTGGAAAGCACCAGCTCCCTTCGGCGTGGCCTCGCTGCCGCCGCGCTCGTGCTCGCTGGGGTGAGTTTGGTGATCGCTGTGGTGGCGACCGTGCAGCACTTTCCGCGGGGACTGATCGTCCTCGCCTGCGCCATGGCGGCGATCGCCGTGGCCTGGCACGGGATCCTGCGGCGAGGGGTCGAGCGCGCGGTCTGGCTGGCGCTGGCGGGCGCGCTCTTGATCGTGGGGCTGCTCCTGCTGGTGGCGCGCGACCCGCTCCAGACGGTGCTCATCGTCGTCCTGGCCGCGGCGGCGCTGGCCTGTGCCCGAGCGGCGGCCCCGAGCCGCGCGCATCTGCCTACCGCTCAGGCCCCGGAGCGCCCGGTGCTGATCTTCAATCCCCATTCGGGCGGCGGCAAGGCGGTTCGCTTCGACCTCCCGGGCGAGGCTCGACGACGTGGCATCGAACCGGTGGAGATGGTCCGGGGGACCGACCTCACGGAGACGGTCAGCCGCCTTCTGGCCGACGGCGCCGACGCGATCGCGGTGGCGGGCGGGGACGGCACCCAGGCGTTGGCGGCCGCCGTGGCCGCGCGCGAGGGCGTCCCCTACGCCTGCATTCCGGCGGGCACCCGCAACCACTTCGCGCTCGACCTCGGCGTCGACCGCGACGATGTCGTAGGGGCCCTCGACGCTTTCGTTGACGGGGGCGAACGAGTGGTCGACTTGGCCGAGGTCAACGGCCGCGTGTTCGTCAACAACGTCTCCCTGGGCCTTTACGCGGACGCGGTCACCCATGCCGGCTATCGCGACGCCAAGCTGCGTACGATCCTCGACACCGTGCCCGAGGTCATCGGCCCCGACGCCCACCCCGCGCCGCTGCGCTGGCGCGACACCGACGGGCTCACGCACGAGGGCGGGGCGGTGCTCCTGGTCTCCAACAACGTCTACCGGCTCGGGCGGATGATCGGCGCCGGGACCCGCCCCAGTCTGAGCGCCCACCGACTTGGCGTGACGGTGATCGACCCCCAAAAGGCTAGGGGCCGAGAGGCGCTGCGAACTTGGTCGCAGACCGAGCTGGAGGTGCAGTCCACCGGGCCGGTCCCGGCCGGCATCGACGGCGAGACGGTCGAGCTCCGGGCGCCGCTGCGCTTCACGATCCGGCCGGGAGCGCTGCGCGTGCGAATCGCCCGCCAGCACCCAGGCTGCTCACCGTCGGCGAGGATGCCCGACGGGGGCTGGGACGGGGTCCGTATGCTTGCGCGCCTGGCCGTGTACGGGACCGACGTGCAGCGGACAACCAACGAGTCATCGAGCGCGGGCCGGAGGGCCGGCGGGGGAGGAGCCGGCAATGACTGACTACCCGCCCCGGGGAAGAGACGAGCCGCGCGATCCCGCGGGCAGGCGCCCGTGCCCAAACTGCGGCTATCCGCTGCCTTCAGATGCCGAGTTCTGCCCCAACTGTGGGCATCGGCTACACGGCAATTCCGGATACCAGCTGTGGCTGGTGGCGCTCCTCGCGCTGCTGGCCGGTGCGGCAGTGGCCGTCGCGGTCACCTTGGCCGTGGCCGGCAACACGACGACCGTGACCACGGGCGCAAATGCCCACGGAGGACAGCGGGCTACGACCTCAAAGCCCAAGCCCAAGACCACGACGAGCACGAGCACCAAGACGGTCAGCGGGCCGGGCAAGACGGTGACCGGGCCGGCCACGACGGTCACTCAGACGAGCACCAGCACCACGACCACGACCACGACGACGACCACGACCGGCTGAACGCGAGGCCTGGGAGGTGGCCGTCGACGAAGACGGCCCGGCGTCTCCCGCGTCGCCGGGCCGAATGTGACCTGCCGGTTCTCAGCTGAGAACTAGTTCTGGCCGGCGGCCGCGAGGGCGTCGGAGAGCTGCTGCTCGGTCTCGTTGTCGAGCGAGGTTTGGATGACCTTGCCCGGGATCTTGATCTGCGGCAGGACCTTGTCCGGGGTGACCTTGCGGATCAGCAGGATCAGCGCCGCTCCGCCCGGCTCGAGCTGCTGACCGAGATCCTTCATGAAGTTATCGTCGACTCCGTAATCGCTCATCGCGCCGGCGGCCGCACCAGTGGCGGCTCCGATCGCCATTCCGAACAGGGGGACGAAGAAGATCAGGCCGATCAATCCGCCCCACAGGGCGCCACCAACCGCACCGCCGCCCGCAGCCGAGGGCTGATGCAACTTGACCTTGCCGTCCTGGCGACGCTCCACGATGACCATGTCGTCGATGTCTAGCTCGTGAGCCTTCACCAGCTGCCCGACGTTGCCCGCGACCTCCCGGGCGGTGTCCACGCTGTCGTACGCAATCGCTACCAAATCGCTCATGCTTGCTCTTTTCCGTCGTAGGTTGCCGATGCCGCCGTTGGGCGGTGTACGCCTCCTATGGTCACGGAACCAGGGTGAGCAAGAATCACCCCAACCGGGTGATTCCCGCTGCGATTCGCACCCGCCCC
>JBAPXO010000248.1:0-3256 GCA_049284255.1 Solirubrobacteraceae bacterium
GAGATGGTGTCGACTGCGCGACGATGCCCGGGTCGCGAACGTTCCCCTACCTGGCAGCACCGAATCCGGACCCTCCGGTGCCCCCCGAGCATGTCTAACGCTCAGCCAGGTGTGAACAGCGTCAGCCTCGAGCTCGATGACATCCAGAGTGGGGTCCTTAATCCCCGACCGTCCCCATATGTCGGCGCCTATCTCCTCCTGCGCATCGACGATCGCCAAGCGGGCCGCGAGCTGGTGCGGCGGCTGCATGCCGTGGTCGATCCGGGCCGAGCTTCTCCTGAGCCCGCTGGCGATGCCTGGATCAGCGCTGCCTTCACCTACCAGGGGATGAAGGCGCTCGGTGTTCCACAGCAGTCCCTTGACAGTTTTGCGCCTGAGTTTCAGCAGGGCATGGCGGCGCGCGCCATCGAGCTGGGAGATGTCGGCGACAGTGCCCCGGCCCACTGGGAGAAGCCGCTCGGAAGCCCCGAGGTCCACGTCGCGCTGGCGGCGCTGTCGCCCGACGCCACTCGGCTGGAGGCCGTGCTCAAGAGAGCGAAGCGCGCCCATCGGGCGCTGGACGGCGTTGAGGTTATCTGGCGCCAGGACTGCTACCAGCTTCCGACCGGACGCACCTCGTTTGGCTTCAAGGACGGGATCGGCCAGCCTGCTGTCGAGGGCAGCGGAATCCCGGGCTCGAACCGGGAAGGAGAACCGATCAAGGCCGGCGAGTTTCTTCTCGGCTATCCGGACGAGACGGGAAGTCTGCCACCGATGCCGACCCCGAGCGTGCTCGGGCGCAACGGCACCTACCTCGTCTTCAGAAAGCTCCACACGCGGGTTGCGGCGTATCGTCGATATCTCCGGACGAAAGCCTCGAGCCGTGAGGAAGAGGCCCGGCTCGGCGCGAAGATGGTCGGACGCTGGCAGAGCGGCGCTCCGCTCGCGCTCGCCCCGGAACGAGATGATCCGGAGCTCGGTGGCGATCCTGAGCGCAACAACGCCTTCAACTACAGCGATGATCCGCAGGGGTTCAAGTGCCCAGCCGGTGCCCACGCCCGCCGCGCGAACCCGCGAGATGCGCTTGATCACGAGATGACCGTCGACGTCCGCCTCCACCGCATGATCCGCCGGGGCACGAGCTACGGCCCGATGTTGCCCGCAGGCGTGCTCGAGGATGATGGCGTCGATCGAGGAATCGTCTTCGTGTTCGCAGGCGCGCACATCAAGCGCCAGTTCGAGTTCGTCAAGACGCAATGGCTGAACGACGGCATCTTCATCGGCTCGCCTGCCGAGCGAGACCCCCTCGTCGGGAACAACGACGGATCCGGCAGGTTCACCATCCCGCGGCGGCCGATCCGGCGCCGGGTGGATGAGCTCCCGCCGTTCGTCGTCACCCGCGGCGGGGAGTACTGCTTCGCCCCCAGTCTGCGAGCACTGCGCTGGCTAGCAGAGCTCGAGACCTGATCGCCTCCACCTAAGAAAGAAGGACCAGTTGGCAACGCCCCCGACAGGCACCGATCGCTGGAAGACACTCGACTTCGGACCGCCGGCGTCCGGATCGGCCGAGCCCGATCAGCCGGTACTCATCGAGTACCTATCCGATGAGCACGTCGCCCTAATCACCCTCAACCGTCCGCATGCCGACAACGCGATCACGACGGAAATGGGGGCGCGGCTGACCGAGACTCTCGAGACGATTGCGGTCCGTCCCACGGTTCGTGTCGTGATCATCACCGGGGCCGGTGAGAGAGCCTTCTCGGTCGGTAGCGACCTGCGCCAGCGCAAGGACATGACCAAGGAGCAGTGGCTGCGCCAGCGCCAGGACTTCGACCGCACGCTGTACACGCTGCGCGAGCTACGTAAGCCGATCTTCGCGGCTGTCAACGGGATCGCCTACGGTGGTGGCTCCGAGATCGCCCAGAGCACCGACTTCATCATCGCCTCCGACAACGCTACCTTCGGCCAGCCCGAAGCGATGGTCGGCCTATCCGCCGGTGGCGGCTCGCCTGCGCTGCTGCCCCGCGTGCTCCCGCCGGGCAAGGCGCTGCAGATGCTGATGACGGGCGACCCGATCACCGCGCCCGAGGCATACCGGCTTGGAATGGTCAACGAAGTCTGGCCACAGGGGGAGCTCATGACGGCGGCGCACCACATCGCCGAGAAGATCGCCAGCAACTCGCCGACAGCGGTACAGGCAGTCAAACGAGCCGTTCACATGGGCGAGGGCCAGCCGACCGAACAGGCGATCGCAATCATGATGGAGGCCCACTGGCGCTCAGCTGTGCATCCAGATCGCATCGAAGGCATCGGCGCGTTCATCGACGGCCGAGACCCGACCTTTCAGGACGCCGACTACTGACCCCAGGACCCCCGGTACCTGAAAGCTCAATTCACGAGGAGGCCGAAGGACATGGCGATGGCAGACAACCTGGAACAAGCGCGGGCGGCACTGACGATGATCCATGCCGAGCCTTTCAACGCCGAGGCGCCACCCGACGCACTCGACGGTGACGTCACCCCGACTGCGCAGCACTACGTGCGCAGCAACTTTCTCGTACCCGATCACGACGGCACCCTCGAGATCACCGGCGCGGTTGAGAACCCCCTCACGCTGACGCTCGACGATCTCCGAGCGCTGCCGCCAGTCGAGCGCGTCGTCACGCTCGAATGCGCCGGGAACGGTCGACTCGCGATGAGACCGCTTCCCGCGGGTGAGCCCTGGGGCGACTACGCAGTCTCCACCGCACGATGGAAAGGCGCGCTCCTGCACGAGATCATCGAGCGGGCGAAGCCACATCCAACCGCCGTCGAAGTGCGTTTCGCCGGCGCCGACCACGGGTCATACATCCTCAACCCAGTGCTCCAGAACATCGACGCCTCCGACCTGTCGTTCGAGCGCTCGCTCACGCTCGTACACGCCGCGGACCCATCCGCCGAGATCCTGATCGCGTACGAGATGAACGGAGAGCCGCTCAGTCCCGACCACGGGTCACCGTTCCGCCTTGTCGTGCCGCATTGGTACGGCGTCGCCTCTGTCAAGTGGCTGAAGCAGATCGAAATCCTGACAGAGCCCTTCGTCGGCGAGTTCGAGACGGGTCACTACATGTACCAGTGGCACGACCGCCCGGCAGAGCGCGTGACGGTAATGCGACCGCGGGCGCGGATAACGGACCCCAGTCCGGGCGCCGCCGTGCGCGTCGGTGACACATGCGTCGTTCGCGGAAAGGCATGGTCGGGCACCGGCCCTGTCACGAACGTCGACGTGAGCCTGACC
>JBAPXO010000249.1:0-4018 GCA_049284255.1 Solirubrobacteraceae bacterium
GGCCATCATCGATATGGCCGAACGCGCGTTGGCCGAGCCCAATGGCACCGGTCTCGAGCAGTTCCTGATGGAGTCCAGCGCCTACCAGGCTGCCAATCGCGGCTGCCTGCCGAGGCTATGGAGCACCGACCACGAGCTGGTCCACACCGCCAGGAGCCTGATCAAGGACCTCCTCGAGGACGCCAAGCACCACGGGCGCGTCCGCGAAGATCTCACCAACACCGACCTGACCGTGATCTCATGGTCGGTCCGGGGGATTCTTGAGACCAGCGGGGATCTCGCCCCCGACGCCTGGCAGCGTCATCTCGAGCTCCTGATCGCCGGGATGCGGCCCAGCACAAAGACCCTGAGCAACCGTGCGATCTCCCAATCGCGAATCGATCGCATCCTTACGCATCCTCCGTCCGACCAGGACGACGACCGAGTTCCTGACCCGAAGGAGATCCCGGACGTATGAACCCACGAGGCCTGTCTGCCCGTTCCCTGATCCTCATGGCCGAAGACGATGAGGACGACCGCGTCTTGGTGCGAGACGCGTTCGCCGAGGCGCGGCTGCCCGGCGAAATCCGGTTTGTCGCCGATGGCCAGGATCTTCTGGACTACCTGCGCCGAGCCGGCACCGACCAGGCCGAGCGGCCACAGATCGTCCTGCTGGACCTCAACATGCCACGCAAGGACGGCCGCGAAGCCCTGGCCGAGATGAAGGCCGACGAGGAGCTGTGCGAGATCCCGGTGGTCGTGCTCACGACCTCCACGGACCAGGAGGACATCAAGGGCAGCTACTGTCTCGGCGCCAGTTCCTTCATCACTAAGCCCGTTTCCCACGCTGGGCTCGTCGACGTGATGCGAGACCTCACCGACTATTGGTTCCGGCTCGTCGAACTGCCGGGGTAGCAAAGGGCTCCCGGAGCGGCATGGCTCGTGCGGTGTGGTGTGCCTATTTGCCGACGAAGGCTGACTGGCCGGTGATGGCGAGTCCGACGATGAGTGAGTTCATCTCCCGGGTTCCTTCGTAGGAGTAGATGGCCTCGGAGTCGGCGACGAAGCGGGCGACGTCGTATTCGAGCAGGATTCCGTTGCCGGCCAGGAGCTCGCGTGCCCAGCCGGTGGTTTCGCGCATCCTTGCCGTGCAGAACGCTTTTGCTAATGAGGCGTGCTGCACTCCGGCTTGGCCGGCGTCAGCGAGTTGCGCGAGCCGCAGCGCCATGCACTGGGAGGCGACGACGTTACCGAGCATTCTGGCGAGCAGGTCTTGCACGAGCTGGAACTTGGCGATCGGCCGCCCGAACTGCTCTCGTTCCAACGCGTATCGCAAGGCGAGCTCGTAGGCGCCTCGGGCGCACCCGGCGGCTTCCCAGGCGACGGCGCCGCGCGAGTGGGCGAGAACATTGGCGGTGTCCATGAAGCCGTTGGCGTTTTGCAGTCGGCGGCTCTCGGGGACGGCGACGTCGTGCAGGGTGATGTCCGCGTTCTGCACGGCGCGCAGGGCGATCTTGTGCTCCATCTTGGTGGCGGTGAATCCGGGTGTGTCCTTCTCGACGATGAATCCCTTGACCGCGCCGTCGGCTTCGTCGCGTGCCCAGATGACGGTCAGGTCGGCGAAGGTGGCGTTTCCGATCCACCGTTTGGCGCCGTTGAGCACCCAGCTGTCTCCGTCGCGGCGCGCCGTGCTCTGTAGACCGCGGGCCACACCGGAGCCGACGTCGGGTTCGGTCAGTCCGAACGCGCCGATGGCGTCGAACCGGGCCATGCGCGGCAGCCATTCCTCCTTTTGTTCCTCAGAGCCGCAGTGGTAGATCGAACCCATCGCGAGGTGGTTATGCACTCCAAGGCCGGTCGCTACCGAGCAATCGACGGCGGCCATTTCCATCGCGACGAATCCGTCGATCAGGGCTCCGCGGCCGGGACAGCCGTATCCTTCGATGGCGACTCCTCCCAGGCCGAGGTCGGCCAGGCGCGGCCACACCTGGTGGGGGAACTCTTCGCGTGACCAGTAGTCATTGATGATCGGCGCGACGTCCTCGCGCATGAAGCTGCGGACATCGGCGAGCAACCTGCGGTCATCGGCGTCGAGGACCGCCTCGAGGTCGAAGAAATCCTGCTCTGGCGATAGGCCTGCGGATGAGTGGGACATGGCAGCCTCCCGGGTTGGTTAAGGGTTGGCGAGGACGCCGTGCAAGACGCTGGCAAAGGCGGCGGCACCGTCGGTGTCAAACAGAGCGTGGCGATAGCGCAGGCACACAAACAGCTCATCGCCGTAGGTGGCCGCGCCCAGCGAGGCCCCGAGGGGCATTCGCCCAGGCGGGGAGAACCAGACCCGTCGTACCTCGCCGGCGCTGCCACCAAGCCGCGGGACGCCGTCGAGGCGCCCGAGGTTGGAGAGGACAGCGGAGTCGACCAGACGGTTGCCTGTCAGGGTGATGAGGTCTTGAAAGCGGCGTTTGACGGCGGTGGGCAGGGTCGCGGTAGGCAACTCGAGCAGGTCGACGACCAGACCGGCGGAGTCGTGGCGCTTGATGTCGCGCGTGCGAGCCCGGGCCGCGCTCACCGCAGCTGTCAGATCGACGAGATCGCGGGGCGTGAAGCGCACCGAGACGTAGGAGGCGAAGTTGCCGACGACCTCGTTGCGCCATTCGGTGGGACGCAGGTTGACCGGCATCATGACCGCCAGCGGTCCGACCGCGCCGCCGTGACGATCGTTCCAACGTCGAATGGCCACGCCGAGCCCCGCGAGCAGCACGTCGTTGACCGTGGCGCCATCGCGGCGGTGCGAGCGCACGGTCTCAAGGTCCTCCCGGTTCAGCTCCAGCAGCACGAAACCGTAGCCTCGACGGTCGCTCTCGCCCTGGGGCGCGATGCGGGCGGGGGACTCGCCCAGACGCCCTGCCTGCTCGACCAACGTTGCCCCGCGGGCCAGGCGCGCCTTGAGCGATCGGGAGTGCACGAGGCGGGCGATGTCGCGGACCTCGAGTGGATCCACCTCGGGGGAGGGGTCCTCCTCCCCGGCGTACGCGCGCAGGAAGGACGCCATGAGGCGCACCGCGCTCATCCCGTCGCCGGCCGCATGGGCAAGGTTCAACATCACCACGTCGCCCTCCGGGTGGTGAGCGAGTGTCAACGCGAACGGGGGTGCGCTCTCGAGTGAGGGGCTATGGCTCATCAAGCGCTCGCGCGCCGCGCCTAACGCGATGTCGTCCTCACAAGCCACGACGTCGAGGGATGCCTCGTCGACCGCTTCGGCGATGTCCCAGTGGTAGTGGACATCGGTCGGCAGGGCCCGACGTAGCCGGGCCCGAGCGATCGGATGGGCGCGCATGCCGGACAGGACCGCGTCACGGAGCCGCTCTTCGTCGATGTCGCCTTCGACCGCAACCTCGAGGTGAACGCTCCACGGCTCATCCTCCCGATCGAGGTGGAGATAGAGCTGGTCGAGGACGTTGAGGTCGGTAGAGATCATGACTTTCCTTGTCGGTAAAGTATCATAATGCGGGATAGTCTGCAGTTGCGATGCCGCGCCCTCGAGTCCACAGCGATGCCACGATTCTCAGCGCCGCCCGCGCCGAGTTCGCTGCCAACGGATTCAGCGCCGCCAGCATGGAGCACATCGCGGCGAGCGCCGGCACCACCAAACCAACTCTGTACACGCGTTTCGGCGATAAAGAAGCGCTCTACGAGCGGACCATCCGTGACCGAGCCCGGGCGCTGCTCGATCACCTTTTCACCTCCTACGACCAAGCGGCCGAGCTCTCGGTGCACGCAATGATCGACACCGCGACGCGGGCATATCTCGACTTCTTCGCTGACGAACCCCAGGACTTCGACCTGTTGTTCTATCCAGACCGATCGCGCCCCGCGACAGCGCTCGCCGACCAAGTTCTCGACGCGATCATCAACGGCATCACCGAGCTCGTGGACCAGGTCCTCGCCCGGAGCCAGCGGCAGGCTCCGTCGGTTGCCCGACTGATCGCCGCGATGATGGTCGGCGCCGCCCACAACACTCTGCGTCAGGTCTCTCACG
>JBAPXO010000250.1:0-2086 GCA_049284255.1 Solirubrobacteraceae bacterium
GGCCTTCGGATAGCAAGCCCACGAACCGTCACCCAGCGCCACGTGCCATCAGTGTGGCGCAGCCGATGATCGCATTCCAGGTGCGACGTTTTCCCGTCCAGATGTGTCGCGATCGCGCTTTTCAGCCGTGGAAGGTCATCTCCATGGACCCGGTCAAGCCAGGCCGAGGAGAGCTCGTCTTGGGTGTGCTCCTGCTCGCCCAGAATGGCTCGCCAGCGAGTCGAGAAGTAGACCCGGTCGCTCGCCAGGTCCCAATCCCAGATCCCGTCCTCGGCGCCGCGAAGTGCCCGCGCATAGCGTTCAGCCTTCTGGAGGCTGATCGCGTAACGAATCGAACGCTCGAGTCCAGCCGGATCGAGATCCTGCTTGACAACGAAGCCGGCCACGCCAAGGGCACTGGCCTCGAGGTCAATTTCATATGTGGGTAGCCCGGTGACCATGATTACGGGCGCCAGCGGGCGCAATGCAAACCCCTCGCGCACGAGCTCAAGCCCCGTCCGCTCGCCGAGCCGATAGTCGATGAGGTAGACGTCGTGGCGTTGCTCGCTCATCGTTCTGAGGGCCTCGTCGTAGGTCCGGCACCAGTCCACGACGAACCGCACCCGCTCCTGATCGGCGAGCATCGCGCCGATGATCAAGCGGTCGTCCTCGTCGTCGTCGACGAGCAGAACCCGAATCGCCTCAGAATCCACGACAGTCACCGATGGCTGTCATTGCCATCTCGCAAGTTTCCAAACCGACACCGAGTGATTCAGGAGCCAGAAGCACCGCAGCGCCTCGCAGCCGATGGTCAGCCGACCTCTTGCAGCCTGCTCCGCAGGTACCGGCGTTCTGCCTCGGTCGGCGCCTGTGGCAGCGCGCGCCGGTAGGCCGCCGCGGCGGCGGCCTGATCGCCGCGGCGTCGTAGCAGGTCGGCCCGGGTCGCCTCCAGCAGGTAATACCGTTGCAGCCGGGGGTCGCCGCTGAGCTCGTCGACGATCGCCAGGCCCGCCTCGATGTCGCCGGCCATCGCGATTGCCACCGCCCGGTTGAGCCTGACCACCGGCGAGGGCATCTGTCCCTCCAACAGCGCGTAGAGGCCGGCGATCTCATGCCAGTCGGTGTCGGCGGCGCCGCTGGCGCGGGCATGGCAGGCGACGATTGCCGCTTGGAGCTGGTAGGGCCCGAGCCGCGCCAAGCACAGCGCCGACTCCAATAGCCTCAGCCCCTCCTCGATCTCGATCGTGTCCCAGCGGCCCCGGTCCTGTTTCTCCAGCGTGATCAGGTCGCCCTCGCCGCTCACGCGTGCGTGGCGACGGGAGTGGTGCAGCAGCATGAGCGCCAAGGCCCCCATCGCCTCGGGCTCGTCGGGCATCATCTGCTGCAGAACCCGCGCCAGGCGGATCGCCTCGTCACACAGGCCGGCTCGGATCAGCTCCGTGCCCGAGGAGGCTGAGTGGCCCTCGTTGAACATCAGGTACAGCACCGCCAACACCCCGGCGGTGCGTTCCGGCAGTAGGTGGGCGGGCGGCACCCGGTAGGGAATCCCGGCGGCGGCGATCTTGGCCTTCGTACGGGTCAGGCGCTTGGCCATCGTCGCCTCGGGGACCAGGAAGGCGCGGGCGATCTCACCCGTGCTGAGCCCGGCGAGGCTCCGCAGCGTCAAGGCGACCCGGCCCTCCAGGGCAAGAGCGGGGTGACAGCAGGTGAAGATCAACCGTAGGCGGTCATCCTCGATCTCGTCGGTCTCATCGAGCAGTTCCGGCATCGTTCCCTCATCCGTGTGGGACTGCGGCGCCTCGCGGCCGGCCTGCTCCAGCAGCTCAGCGCCGCGAGCGCGGCGTCGCAGGCGGTCGATCGCGCGGTTGCCCGCCACGGTCGTCAGCCACGCGCCGGGGCGCTCCGGAATCCCGTCGACCGGCCAGCGCCGCAGCGCCTCGGTGAACGCCTCCTGTGCGCACTCCTCGGCCAGGTCCCAGTCGGCGGTCCGCCTGATGAGCGCGGCGACGACGCGACCCCACTCCTCGCGGAAAGCCACATCCACCGCGCGTCGGACGGCCGGTGTGGTCATTGGCTATAGAACGGGCGCACCTCGATCGCGTGATAC
>JBAPXO010000251.1:0-1995 GCA_049284255.1 Solirubrobacteraceae bacterium
CCTGGATCCAGGCCGATCTCCTCGAGGACCAGGGGCGGTGGGCGTGGCGGCTGTGGCGGGCGACGATCGACCTCCACTCCCCCGGCGAGCACGAGATCATCGCCCGCGCCTGGGACAACGCCGCCAACACCCAACCCGAGCGGCCCGAGACCGTCTGGAACCCGAAGGGGTACGTCAATAACTCCTGGGCCCGGATCCGTCTGGTGGTTGAGGACAGCTAGCGGGTCAGGAACTCCGCCAGCTTCCCCCGTAGCGACTGACGCACGAACCTCGGCGCGGCCGGGTCGCCCTCCATGATCGTGTGCGCAAGCATCTTGGCCTGCTCGAACTGGATGTGGGGCGGCAGCGGCGGCACCTCGGGATCGGTGGCGAACTCGATCAGCGCCGGCTTGCCCGCGGCGAACGCCTCGTCCCAGGCCGGACCGACGTCCTCGGGGCGCTCGACCCGAGCCCCGTGGAGCCCGAGCAACTGCGCGTACCCGGCGTAGTCGAAGTCCGGGATGTCCTGTGACGCGTCGAGCTTGGGATCTCCGGACATCACACGCTGCTCCCAGGTGACCTGGTTCAGATCGTGATTCTTGAGAACGGCGACCACCAGGCGCTGGTCTGACCACCGCGGGGCGTACCGGGCGACGTCCATGAGCGCGTTGACGCCCAGCATCTGAAATGCCCCGTCGCCGATGTTGGCGATCACCGGACGGTCGGGGTAGGCGAACTTCGCCGCCAGGGCGTACGGAATCGCGGGGCACATCGTGGCCAGCGTTCCCGACAGCGCCGCCATCATCCCCTGGCGAACCTTGACGTGGCGCGCCCACCAGTCGGTGCCCGACCCCGAATCCGAGGTCAGGATCGCCCGGTCGGGGAGCCGCGAGCTCAGCTCGTGGAAGACGAGCTGGGGGTTGACCGGGTCGGCCGATTGATGGGCGACCTTGTCGAGGACCTCCCACCAGCGCTCGATGTTGCCGGCGATCTCCTCCTGCCAGGAGCGATCGTCCTTGCGGTGCAGCAGAGGCAAGAGGGCGCGCAGGGTCTCGGCCGCGTCCCCGACGAGGTTGACCTCCATCGGATAGCGGTTGCCGATCATCTTGGCGTCGATGTCGATCTGCACTCCGCGTGCCTGCCCGGGCTCGGGCAGCCACTCCGAGTACGGGAAGTTCGAGCCGACCATCAGCAGCGTGTCGCAGTCGTTCATCAGGTCATAGGACGGCCGCGTGCCCAGCAGGCCGATCGACCCCGTCACCCACGGCAGATCGTCGGGCAGGACGGCCCGGCCGTTGAGCGCGCGGGCGGCGCCGGCGCCCAGGACATCGGCGGTCTCCTGGACCTCGGAGAAGGCATGCTTGGCGCCCTGGCCGACGAGGATGGCCACCTTCGAGCCCGCATTGAGGACCTCGGCGGCCTCCCGCAGCGCCACGTCGTCGGGAACGACGTGGGGACGGCGGATCCCCGCGCTCGAGGAGGGAATGGCGCCATGGGCTCGCGGCGGCGCGCTGTAGGGCAACTCCTGGACGTCGTTGGGGATGATGAGGCACGTGGGGGAGCGCGTCGCCTTGGCGATGCGCATTGCGCGGTCGATCAGATGGGGAGCCTGCTCGGGGACCATGCAGACCTGGACAAATTCACAGGCGACGTCCTTGTAGAGCGAGCCCAGGTCGATCTCCTGCTGGTAGTCCGAGCCCAGCGACATCCGGGCCTGCTGGCCGATGATCGCGACCACCGGCTGATGGTCGAGCTTGGCGTCATAGACACCGTTGAGCAGGTGGACCGCCCCAGGACCTGACGTCGCCATGCAGACGCCCACCTCGCCGGTGAACTTGGCGTGGGCGCACGCCATGAACGACGCGATCTCCTCGTGGCGAAGCTGGATGAACTCCAGGCGGTCGCCGACCTCGTGAAACCCTCCGATGAGCCCGTTGATGCCGTCTCCCGGATACCCGTAGACCTGGCGGATGCCCCAGTCGTCGGCCAAGCGCTCCAGTACGAACTGCCCAGTGG
>JBAPXO010000252.1:0-3765 GCA_049284255.1 Solirubrobacteraceae bacterium
TGCCCGACCATCAGCCGCGGCACCGAGGCAATCGTGCCGATCCCGCCCGGGTTGGTGAGCGTCACGTTGCCGCCGCTGAGATCGTCGGCCGTCAGGGTGTTGGTCCGCGCCTTCTCGACGAGGGCGTTGTAGGCATCGAGGAATTCGTCGAAGCTCAGGCGGCCGGCGTCGCGGATGACGGGGACCATCAACGTGCGGGTGCCGTCCTTCTTCTCGACGTCGACGGCCAGCCCGAGGTTCACGGCGCCGTCGTCGTAGCGATGGGGCTTGCCGTCCTTCTCGGCGAAGTGATTGGCCATCACCGGCATCTCCTCGGTGCCCACGCGCGCGATCGCGTAGGCGATGAGGTGGGTAAAGGAGACGCGCCGGCCGGCTTCCTTGAGCTGCTTGCGCCGCTGGTCAAGGGTGGTGACGGTGAGGGTGCGGAACGAGGTCGCGGTCGGGATCGAACGGCTCTGATCCATGTACCGGGCCAGGGCGGCGCCGCTTCCCTTGATGAGCTGGCCCTCGCTGGGGGCAGCGACGGTCGCGGGGGCGGAGGAAGCCGCATTGGTACTGCCGTTGCCGGCCGCGAGGACGTCGGCCTTGGTGATCCGGCCGCCGCGGGCGCTTCCGGTGACCTCGCTGAGGTTGACACCGTTTGCGGCGGCGACGCGCCGGGCGATCGGGGAGGCGTTGGCGGCGGCGTCCTGCCCACCTGGCGCCGGCGGCGCGGGAGCCTGGGGACCGCCATCCTGAGCGGGGTCGGCGTCACGAGGCGACGCGGGGCGCGCGCTGGTCCTGGCCCCGGCCGTCATCCGCCCAATGACCTGACCGACGGTCACGGTCTCACCCTCCTCGGCGAGGATCTCGGTGATCATGCCCGTGGCCGGGGCGGGCAGCTCCATGTCGACCTTGTCGGTCGAGATCTCGACCACGGTGTCGCCGTCTGAGACCTCGTCGCCGACCTTGACTGACCACTCGAGGATCGTGCCTTCGGTCACTGATTCTCCCCCGGTGGGGGTGACGATGTCGACGGTCTGGGCGGCGCTTTCGGCAGCCGGGGCCGCAGCGGTCGGGGCCTCGGCCCGGACGGTCTCATCGGTGGCCTCGGCGGCGGCGATGCCCTCGGCCTCGGTTCCCGCGGAGGCGGCGGCCTCCTCGGCGGTGGCGGGCGGCGATTCGCCGGAGACCGGCGTCGAGGGCTGGTGGACGGCCGGACCGCCGTTGCCGCTGGAAGCCGCGTCACCGCCGTTGGTGTCGATCTCGGCCAGCAGCGCTCCGACGGCGACCGTGTCGCCCTCGGCGGCGTGGATCTTTATGACGGTCCCGCCGACAGGGGCCGGGACCTCGGCGTCGACCTTGTCGGTGGAGATCTCGACGAGCGTCTCGTCGGCGGCGATCGTGTCGCCCTCCTGCTTGTGCCACTCGAGGACCGTGCCCTCGGTCACGGAGTCGCCCATCGCGGGCATGAGGACTTCAACAGTGCTGGTATCGACCGCCATCTTTACTGGCCCTCACTGTAGAGGGTCTGGGGGGACAAATGCCGCCCTGCGGTTACGCCGGCAGCCCACCGTCCCGTGCTCGCCTGGGTAGGCGTGATAAGACGGATCCGGAGCGGAGAAACGACGAGAGGACGGCCATGCCACCCAGCAGCGTGCACTTCAACGGTTCGGTCAACCTGCCTGACGCCGAGACCGTGATGCGAGAGATCAGCTCGCGCATCCCCAGCGGCGTGCGTCGCATGACCGACGGGGAAACCGGCGACCGCAACTACTGGATCAGCTTCCAGGTTCAGAAGTTCGGGCAGATGCCTGAGTTCGAGACGGTGGCGGTCGGCAAGGCCTACGAGACGTCGCCCGATGCTCCGGAGATGCCCCAGTTTCGCCTCACCGAGGGCGCCTCGGCGGAGACGATCGAATGGCCAAACCTTGGCTACGCCGATGAATACACGGAGTCGTTTGCCACCTTCGAGCGGATGCAGAACGAAGGCACGATCGGGGCCGACGTGCGCCTCCAGCTCCAGTACCCGACGCCGCTGGCTTCGATGGCGGGGACGATCGCGCCCGACGACATGCCGGCCGTCGCCGCCTCTTACGAGCAGGCACTGTTCGCCGACCTCGGCACGGCGCTCGAGCGCATTCCACACGACAAGGTCGCGGTCCAGTGGGACGTCGCCGTCGAGTTCGGAGCCCTGGAGGGCGCGATGGGGCCGAAGATGCCGATCGACCAGATCGCCCCAGGCCTCGTGCGCTGCATTGAGCAAGTGCCCGAGGACGTCCCGGTTGGACTGCACCTCTGCTACGGCGACTACGGCCACCAGCACTTCAAACAGCCCGAATCGCTGCAGATGCAGGTCGACCTCGTCAACGCCGTGACCTCGGCCGCGAAGCGCCCGGTGAACTTCATCTCGTTCACCGTGCCCCAAGGCCGCAACGACATCGCCTACTTCGAGCCGCTGGGCGGACTGACGACCGGGCCAGAGACCGAGCTCTACTTCGCGCTCGTCCCCTACCACCCAGACGATCAGGCGCCGGGCACCACGGCGGAGCAGATCGAGTCCATAGACGCCGCTCTGCTCAACTCGCCCGCAGGCGGCCGAGAGTGGGGCATCTGCACCGAGTGCGGGATGGGCAGGGTCGACGCCGCGGACGTGCCGCACCTGCTCGACCTCCACAGCAAGATCCTCGCCGCCTGACGAAGACCGGCGCTCACGCCGTTGCGGACCGCCGGCGGTCGGCGATAACGAAACCGATCGAACCGGCGAACGGCCCGAGCCCGCCGATCACTGCGACCACCACGGCGAGCCAGAAGGGGATGATGTGCGCGCGGGCCGCGGCGATGCAGATCAGCGACATGACAATCCAGATCACCCCGTGGGCGAGTCCGAAGATGAACGTCTCGGGCTGCGGCTTGCCGAGTGCGAACGCGCACAGAAGCAGCGCGAGATAGACCGTGGAGTGAAAAAACGACGCCGCTTCCAGGCGCCGGAAGGTGATGAACCTCATTCGTCGGCAGACACGGTGCCCGCGAGCAGCCGCAGGGGAGCATCGGCCTCCTGCGGCCAATCCTCAGTCCGGGCTGGCCACCATGCGTATTCGTCGTGCTCGGCGTCCGGGGTGACGGAGGCTCCCTCGGGCAACCACGCCATCCCCACGAGCAACACCATCCCACTCGGCAGCCCGACCAGCGCCTCCACCCTGTAGCGCTCGGGGACCACCGACCACTCTTCGGCGAGCTCCCGGGTCATGGCGTCGGCGGGGTTCTCGTCGACCTCCACTGCGCCCCCGGCACCCAGTGCCCAGCGCCCCGCCCACGTGGCCAGCCACCCCGCGCGGCGTCCGGCTAGCCACCGCCCGTCTGCGCGACGGACCAGGCAGAGGACGGAGAGGCTGTTCGAGCTGTCGTCTGCGATCAGCCGAAGCGCCCAGCGCGCGGGCTCGAGCTGGAGCCGGAGGTTATCCCCATCAGCGTCGAAGCTCGCCAGGCGAGCCGCGAGCCCGTCGTGGCTGGGCGAATCTCGTTTTCGGAGCTTGTCAAGCGCCACATCGGCGGCGTCGGTGGCTTCCTGGGAGGGCTCGAAAGGCTTGCTGCTCCAGGTCGCCGTGACCCGGGAAGGATCCCAGGGCCCGCGCGCGATGACTCCGGTCGTGACCGACACCGTTACAAGGTACCCAGGTAGTCTGGACGCCGTGGGAGCGGCGAATCGGCGCTTGAAGCACTGGGGCTGGGGCTATGAGGACGAGCAGCTCGCCCCGGACGATCTCCGTGGGGCGGCCGATTTTC
>JBAPXO010000253.1:0-1868 GCA_049284255.1 Solirubrobacteraceae bacterium
ATCGCGAACGCGCTTGACCTCGACCTGGTCGATCACGGCGTTGAAGATCCTCTCGCGGGGCGAGTGCTGGTAGCCGATCGTCACGAGCACGCACTCGTTCTTGTGGTACTTGTGCGACTTGTCGCCAAGGCGGATCGTCGCGGTCTTACGCCCCCGACGCAACTGGTCGGCGAATACCGATGAATAAAAGTTGAGCACGCGCACGGCTGGGCAGCCTACCGATCCGGTGCGATTCGCGACATCGCCCGGACGACCATGTCTCGTTCCCCCGGGTAGGTGAGCTCGCGAGCGGCCTCCTCGAGCGTCATCCAGCGAGCATCCTCGATCTCGTGATCGTGGTCGGCGACGTCTCCGGACCGGTAATTGAAGAGGAAGAAGCGGACGCGCTTGGCGATCGGGCGTCCCTTGCGCTCGTAGTGGTAGTGGACGTCGCCGAGCTCCTCGATCAAGTCGGTCTGGACGCCCGCCTCCTCGGCGACCTCGCGTTGTGCCGCCTGCTCTGCGGTCTCGTCGCCGTCGAGGTGTCCCTTGGGTAGACCGAGCACGGGCGTACCGTCGGCGGCGCGCTTGACGGGCACGATCACGATCACTCGTCCGTCCTGCACGACTACGCCGCCGGCGGAGAACTCCTCGGCTCCCGAGCGCGCACTAATAGACGTAGCCCTCGAGGCGCCCCGGATCGTGGACGGTCAGCTTGCCCCGCCCCTGGCTGATCACGCCAGCGCGTTCGAGGACGGCCAGAAAGCGGCTGGCCGACTCACGTGAGGAGCCCGCCAATTGCGCGAGGTCGGTTTGGGTGGCGGTGATGAGCACATCGGTCTCGCCCGCTCCCTCCGAGCGCGCCGCCGCGACGAGCTCGGCGAGGACGGATGCGACCCGGCTCTGGACCGTCTGGAAGGACTGGCGAGTCAACCGATCGTTGGTCTCGCGAAGGCGGCGCCCGAGCGCGGCCAGGAGCTTGACGGCAATGTCGGGATGGGCGCGCAGCAACCGGCGCATGTCCGAGCCCAGGATCGCGATCACCTCGGTCTCTTCGAGCGTTTCGATCGTCGCCGAGCGCCGCTCCTGATCGAACATCGCCAGTTCCCCAAAAATGTCGCCAGACCCGAACGTGGCCAGGGTGATCAGCCGTCCTGCGCTGTGCTCGCGGATCGCCCGGACACGACCCGACCGCACGACGTAGCAGGTGTCACTCTCGTCCCCCTCGCGGAAGATCGTCTCGCCTGAGGCAAAGCTTCGCGGCACCGCGACGTGGGAGACCTCCTCCACATCGTCCGGCGCCAGGTCAGAGAAGGCGGGCACCCGCTCCAGTAGGGCGATTGTCTCCTCGCTCGTCGCCGCCATCGTGCAGGGATAGCACAACCGGCGGGCCGTTCGGGAGCGCTCGGCTACAGGGGGAGAGGAGCCAGCGCCCGATCCATCACGTGCCGATATCGTGATTGACGTGCGGGCCGCCCTGGCGACAACGGTAATGGCGATCGTAATGATCGTGCCCTTCTCGGCACCGGCGCTGGCGGCGGGAGGGCCGAGCCCTGCTCAGGTCCGCGCGGCGGTACACCGAGCGGAGGCCTCCACGGCCCTGTGGGCGACCATCAATATCTGCAACTCGCGTCGCGACCGCGACGATCTAGGCGTTCGCGGGCAGATGCCGACTCTGGGCTTCTCGGCCGGGCTGTCGATGCGCATTCAGGTCGAGTACTACTCGACCGCGAAGAAGCGGTTCATGCCGATCCAGAGCTCGACCGCGATCCGCGTGATCTCATTGGGACGTTGGTCGAAGAACCTCCAGCAGGCCGGAGCCGAGTTCCCGTTCAAGGCTCACGCCGGCCTGCTCAGCGCGACGATCCAGTTCACCTGGAGGCGCGGGT
>JBAPXO010000254.1:0-2741 GCA_049284255.1 Solirubrobacteraceae bacterium
CTACGCCCCCCTTCCCCACTACGACAGCGGCGCCCAGATGGGCGTCGTCGTGCGCGCGCTGCCGGATTCCGTGCGGCGTTTCTGGAGGGTGCTCGATGATGCCGACACGGCATGGATCCTTGGGCCCAATCCGCCACAGGCGCTGGCCTTCGCTCTGCTCACGCTCGCACGCCGCCGGCGCCTCGTGCTCGGTCTTCGCCAGAACCTGCCGGAGCTCATCCGCCACCGATATCCGCACCGGCCGCCGCTGTGGTTTGCAGCCAGCGTCCTGGAGAGCGCCTTCCGGCTACTCGGCCGGTTCGTGGGCGTCGTTGTGGTCGGCCCCGATCTCGCCCGCCGCTATCGGCGCTCCAAGGCGATCCACGATACCTACGTTTCCCTGGTTGGTACCGACCAGATCCTGCCCGCCGCTCAAGACCGGCGCGACTACGGCGGCGGGGAGTTGCGGATGCTCAGCGTCGGACGCCTGGACCCGGAGAAGAACCCCCTATTGCTGGCCGATGTCCTGGCCCGGGCGCTCGCGATCGATCCCCGCTGGCGCCTCGAGGTCTGTGGGGACGGTCCGCTAACGGCTGCCCTGAGCGAGCGGCTCGTTGACCTCGGCGTCTCAGACCGCGCCGAGCTCAGAGGTCACGTGCCCAACGACGGCCTGCTCGAGCTCTACCGGTCCAGCCACGCGCTGATCCATGTCTCGCACACAGAGGGTGTCCCCCAGGTCCTGCTCGAGGCCTTCGCGGCACGGCTGCCGGTGGTGGCCACTGCCGTAGGTGGCGTCCCCGATCTCGTCCGTGGTCGCGGGCTGCTCGTCGGCCCCAACGACGCTGAGGCCGCCGCGCAGGCGCTGCAGAAGCTGGTCGGCGATGAATCCCTGCGGCTCGACTTGCTGAACCGCGCCGCCGAGGAGATCCGCGATCACACGCTTGAGGCCGAGTCAGGGCGCCTGGCGCAGTTCCTGGCCGCAGGCGGGACCGGCTCGGGGTGAGCGCCCGGACAGCCGCTGCCGGAGCCGGCCGGCGATCAGACGGCCGGGATCGCTCCTGCGGTCCGCCGCTGAACCGGGACGGCGGGCGTCTCGCCCCACTCGGCGTCGTCGGGTTCGTTCTCGTCCTGCTCTCGGGCCAGCCGGAGCAGCACCGGGCACAGCGCGAGGGGTATCCACAGATACTTGGCCGTCGCACCGGCGACGAAGAAATCCGACGTGAGGATGGCCACCAGGGCGAGGATGATCCCGCGTGACATCAACTCCATGTCCTGGTCGCCGTTTCGCTCGAACATCCACGTTGCCCGCACTGCGGCGGAAATGCAGAGGCCCAAGACCGCGAGCAGCGTAAGCAAGCCGGGAATTCCCAGATCGGTGAGCGCCTCCAGGAACGTGTTGTGGGTGAGCAGCGGTCTGTCGACCACGTAGAAGGCAGAGATCGAGCCCGGACGGTTGATGTATTGCTGCTCTACGAGGATGAAATTGTTCTCTCCGACTCCGAGAAGCGGATGTGCCTCGAAGACACGGCCGGCGATCTTCCATAGGCTCGAGCGCCCCGATGTATCGGAGTTGGTCACGCGGTCACGGGCCGCCGCGGGCGCAAAGAACGCGAAGTAGCCCACCGTGACCAGGGCGCCAATGACCAGGAGCACGGCAGCGGCCTGACGCCACCGCCCCCCGAACACGACCGCTGCCACCAGCACCGCCCCCAGCGAGACCAATCCCTCGCGCGACAGCGTCTGCACGAGGCCCGCAAACAGCAGCACGACCGCGATCAGGCTGGCCAGCTTCAGGCGCGCCGACTCGCGCCAGATCACGAACAGACAGATCACCAATGGGATGGCGGCGGCGAGGACCGTCGCCTCCCCGTTGGCGTCGCCGTTGAGCCCAGTGGCTCGTCCGGCGTCCATGCTCGTGACCGCAGTCGGATGAACGAAGCCGTAGACGCTCGACATCACGGCGCCGAAAGCGAACGCGGCGACCACCCAGACGACATGCTCGCGCTTGCGGATCGCCGCGTAGCACAGCGGGACCAGGATCATGTCGAGCAGGAAGGTCAGGGCGCCGCTCAGAGCCGTACTCGGGCTGAACGCCCAGGCGAAGCTGAGGGCGATCCAGCCGAGCATCGCCGCCAGCGCCGCTGCGAGCCCCGGGTTCTCGATCACGAAGCCTCCACTTTGACTCCGGTTGGTCGCTGCCCGGGCCAGCCACGAACCGAACAAGACCAGACCGATCAGCTTGGTGGCGCTCAGCGACGTCGCGCCGCTGAGAACGTCCAGGAACGAGGCGATCGTAAACAGCACGAAGCCAAGGGTCAGGTCCATGACCGTGACAACAGCGAACGTGAGACCCAGCGCCGCAAGCAACCCGTAGGCGGGATCGATGCCGGCGATGACACCGATTACGACGCATATGACGGCCAGGCAGGCGAGCCACCAAACGCGGCCCACCCCGAACCGCCCTGATACAGCCATCAGGCCCGGGGCCGCTCTCGGCCCGCTTGAGGGCTGCCCGATCTTTCCCCGTCCGTTGGCTCGTGGCTCGGATCTTCGGCCCTCAGGCTCGCTCGCCCAGAGCTTTTTGCGGGCATCGCCCCGCGCGGCGTGTAGTAATACTGGAATCCGCTGGAGGGGGACTGTCCGATCAGCACGACGCCAATTCGAGTCACGCCGCTCTGACTGAGAAGATCATCCAGCTGATCGAGTTTGTTTAGCCTCGTCTCCTCCAGACGGGCGACGATCAGCACCTCATCGGCCACCTG
>JBAPXO010000255.1:0-3453 GCA_049284255.1 Solirubrobacteraceae bacterium
GGTATTCCATCACCAGATAGGGGCGCGAGTCCCGGACGCTGAAGTCGTAGATGCTGACCAGGTGCGGATGCGAGAGCCCGGCCGCGATCCGGGCTTCGCGCCGGAAGCGACGGACGTAGGCGTCATCGAGCGCCAGCACATCGGAGAGGACCTTGATCGCTACCTCGCGGTCAAGCCGGGCGTCGGTGGCCAGCCACACCGAGGCCATGCCTCCGGTGCCGAGCACTCGTTGCAGGCGATAGCGCCCGTCCTCGCCCAGCGAGCCGCCGGGGCCGATCTCAACCGCCGCCATTGCCGTTCCCCCCGCCATTGCCCTTTCCGTGGCCGGCGCCCCCTGGTCCGTGCCCGGGAGGGCCCGGCGCGTTCTTCTTGGCCTGCCCGGGCGGCTGCTTCCCCGCTTGCCCAGGCGGCTGCTTCTTGGCTTGCCCAGGCGGCTGCTTCTTGGCTTGCCCGGGCGGCCCGGCGGCCGGTGCCTGGGAGGTGGTGGCCGTCACGGTGGTCGTCTGGGTAGGCGCGGCCGCCGTCGTCGTCCCAGCCGGCTTGACCTGGGTCGCCAGCTGGCTGTTGAGCTGAGCGGCGTCAGCGAGCAGCACGGTGGCGTCGGCGTTCGCCAGCCTCCCGCTCGCCCGCAGCTGTGAGATTTCGGTCTCCAGCGCCTTGGCCGCGGACTGGGCGGCCTGGGGATCGTGGCGCGCCGCCGCGGTGCGAATCGCGCTGACGTCGGAGCGCAGGTGGGCGGCGTCGGCGGCGGCCAGCCCCGAGCTGTGAGAGCTCCCGCAGCCCGCGGTGGTCGCACACAGCAGGGCGAGAACCGGTCCTGCGAGCGACCATCGGCGCGCGCGGGCTCTGGCCCGATCATCGGCGGCTTGACGCATTGCGCACGAAAGCCTAAGCGCGAACCAGGTGCCGCGGCGCATCGAGTGGGGGCGGTGCCGCCCGGCGCGCGCGACGGTCGCGCCCGTCCCGCGGGTCTGACACCCTTCTGACATCCGGTTCCGTAGAGACGGCTCCCGTCGCGACAACTCACGCCGCCACCTGGCCCCCACCCTGGGGGTCCATGACATGGCGATCGATCTCGGCACCGCCAACACGCTGGTGTACGTGGGCGGCCGGGGGATCGTGGTCTCAGAGCCCTCCGTGGTGGCCTCGGACCTGGCCACGGGCGAGGTCCACGCCGTCGGGTCGGATGCCGAGCGGATGATTGGGCGTACTCCGGCGACGATCTCGGCCACGCGGCCGCTGCGCCACGGGGTGATCGCCGATTTCGAGGTCACCGAGGAGATGCTGCGCTACTTCATCCGCAAGGTCATCGACCGCCGCATGGCCCACCCGCGACTGATCGTGTGCGCCCCCTCGGGGGTCACCGAGGTCGAGAAGCGGGCCGTCGAGGAGGCTTCGCTGGCCGCCGGCGCCCGGCGGGTGCATCTGATCGAGGAGCCGATCGCCGCCGCCATCGGTGCGGGCATCGCGATCGAGGAGCCGATCGGCCGGATGGTCGTCGATGTCGGCGGCGGAACCAGCGAGATGGCGGTCATCTCCCTGGGTGGGATCGTGATCTTCAGGTCGGTGCGCGTGGGCGGCTATGAGATGGACGACGCCATCACGCACTACATCCGCTCCGTCTACCAGCTCGCGATCGGCTCGCGCAGCGCCGAGCAGATCAAGATCGAGCTCGGATCGGCGATGCCGCTCGAAGAGGAGTTGACCATGGAGGTCCGCGGCCGCCACCTGGTCACGGGGCTCCCGACCGCGGTCATGCTCCGCAGCGAGGAGATCCGCGCGGCGATCGCCCAGCCCCTGCGCGAGATCCTGCAGGCGATTCGCGACATGCTGGAGGAGACGCCCCCGGAGCTCGCCTCAGACATCGCCCGCGACGGCATCCTGCTCGCCGGCGGCGGCACCCTGATCCGCGGCTTCCCCGAGATGGTGGCCGAGGAGACCGGCATGCCGGTGTTCCGCGCGGACTCACCACTGACCTGCGTAGCCGTGGGATCGGGGCAGGCGCTCGACCACCTGGACTCGCTCAACGTCACCCGCCAGCTGCACCGGTCGCCGACCACGCCCGACTGGCGCACCGCCCAGCAGTAGCGCCCGCCCTCCCGCAGCGCCGGGACGACGCCGCTCACCGGCGCGCAGCGAAAGCTCGCCGAGGGCGAGTCGGACCCTTCGCACTCCGGATTACTCCAATCCCGGGTTGATCGGAACCGCGGAAAAGATTGGTAGTTCCACCGTTGTGCGCCCCGTCGCGAACGCATACGTTGGCTTCTGTCAGTAGGCAAACGACTAGGAGGACACCATGCAGCTCTACGCGATCCTGCGCCGCAACGGTTGGCGCTCCCCGGAAGATCTCCAGGAGGCGGCGGCCCGCTCGACCAAGGTAGGCGACGAGGACATGCCCGACGAGGTGCGCTGGATTCGCAGCTACGTCCTCGGTGAGGGGGACGGATCGGTCGGGACGGTCTGCATCTATGAGGCGACCAGCCCGGAGGCGATCAGAAAGCACGCCTCGTGCGCCGACCTTCCGGTCGACGAGATCATCGCCGTCGCCGACACGGTCGTCGTGCGGCCCGATCCGGAGTCCGTCGAGGCCTAGCCGCCCCGGGGGCAGGACGAGAACGGGACGCGGTCGGCAGGCCTTGCTCGAGGCGCTCGGGGAAGCGTCAGCTGAGGCCCCCTGAGCGGCCGAACCAAACCGCCACGGGGTCGAGAAGGGGTCGGGTCCCAGAGGTCGAAATCCCAGGCGCGTGGTTTTTGAGTGCGCAAACGGCTCGCAGGCACCGGTTGCCTACCTGAGAACGCCGACTGGGATCGGCGAGGATCGGCCCGCGCCCACGGGGCCCCGCCTCCAGAGCCCCCCGGGCCCCCCGACCCCCCCGCGCCGGCACGCCCCCGCGGACTGGCGGGCTGACCTGACGGCGATCTCGCGCGTCGTCTATGACTGGGCGCTGCGCCCCCGGGTGCGCCTGACCCTGATCGGCATCCTGCTCCTGCTCATGGGCGGCGTGATCGTCTCCAACTCGGTCTGGACCCTGCCGCTGATGATCGTCGGCGCGCTCATGGTCGGGATCGCCTGGATCGGCCACCGCCTGAAAGGCCGCTTCACCCTCGACTGGGGCGAGGCCGGAGCCGAGCTTGCCTTCAACGCCACCGTCAAGGCCCCCACGCACGCCCGCCGCCTGCCCGCCGGCGACGTCATCGAGTCCGAGGCCCACACCGTCGAGATCGACGTCTCCGAGCTCAAGGCCCTGATCGCGGCCGCCGATGCCCAGGCCGATATCCGCGTCAAGCGCGTGGCCCGCGACCGGGCCGTCTCCTAGCTCCCGCGCCGCGGCGGGCTCTCGTCGCGGCTGGGAGTTCTCGCCCGCTGCGAGCGCTTGCCAGGGGCCGGGTCACCGCCGCCTCGAGCCGGGTAACCGCCGCCTCGAGCCGGGTAACCGCCGCCCAGGGCCGGGT
>JBAPXO010000256.1:0-2793 GCA_049284255.1 Solirubrobacteraceae bacterium
AAACCCCAGAACGGTCGGATTAGCCAGGTCTTCGTAGGACTCCTGCACGCCGTCGAGGACCAGTATGCGGCCGGTCCGAACGCCGTAGGGATCGCGCCGGACGCTCGCGCAGTAGTAGGCGGTCTCACGCTGACAGGGACCTCCGGCCGCGGCGGCCAACCCCCCAATGAGAAGCGCAACCAACAGCACCCCGCCGGTGACGACCGGTCCACTCCAGACCCTCAGCCGGGCGGATAGCCCGGCGCCGCCCAGAACGAGCGCGACGCCGAGCGAGACGACGATCGTCGAGGTCGGCAGCAAAGCCAGCAGCACGAACCCGGTGAGAAACGTGCCGAAGATCGCCCCCGCGGTCCCGATCGCCGAGAGCCGGCCCACAATCCTGCCAGCGTGGTCCAGGCGCTCGAGTTGCAGCTTGACCACCGTCGGATTGATCGCGCTGAGCGCCACCGCCGGCCAGAAGAAGTCCATCACCGCCAGCACCACGATCCCCATCGAGCCCTGCCCCTCGGCCACCCGGCCGGTAAACCGCGAGAGCGGCAGCATGCAGATGCTCAGCACCCCGCCGACCATGAGCAGCGGACCGAGCGTCTTGCGCGGGTTGACCAGGTCCGCCATGCGCCCGCCGAGCCACGACCCGATTGAGATTCCGCCCAGCACGACGCCGATGATCGCCGTGTAGCTCTGCAGAGTCACCCCGACATAAGGGGCCATGAGGCGAGTGGCCACGACCTCGATGACAAGCACCGCGGCCGAGTTGAGAAACACCAGCGTCCCGGCCGCAAGCCAACTCAACCGAGCGGGACCCGCAGCCCCCGGCGGTGGCGTTACAGACACGGGCGGCGAAGAAGGGCCCGGCGACATCGCCGCGCTTTCTACCACCTCTCGCGAGGCCACTGCGCCCGCGCACCGAGCTCGACCCGGACGTCCCGATAAATCCAAGCGCGAGTTCTAGCGATGCTGGAGCTAGGAGCGGATCGCTGACCGGCGAGCGGCGCCAGGACATTGCGTACCCGCGGGTCGCCGAAGGCAGGGCGGACTCGCTGGTGTGCAGAATCGGGCGGCTGCATGGGCGCGCGTGCGACGCCGGAGTCTCGAGATTGGCGAGGAGTGGGTGCGGGTGATCGATTGGCGAGAGACTCCGCGCTTGGCCTCAGTCGAATTCGAGCAGGAGCTGGGCGAGATCGGTGGGGCGGTTGCTGGCGACCATGTGGGAGGTGGCGATCTCGCGGTAGCGCCAGGCTGGCGATGCTTTGGCCATCTCGGCGGCTGAGCAGAAGGCATCCGAGCCGGGGGCGCCCGGCTTCTCCGCGGTGGCTTTGATGTAGGTGCGGGTGAACGGGAAGTGCTCCAGGGGCTGGGCCAGATGAACTGCCTCGGTAAAGCAACCGAGCGGGTGCGACGTGCGACGCTCGTTCTGCCAAGCCGCTTCGTTGGGTTCATCGAACTCCCGCGGTGGTGGTGGCACCAGCCAGTCGGCATCGAGCGTGATTATCGGGATCGCCCCGAGACCAGCCAGCCCAGCCACTGTGTCGCTGTTAGCGGGCACGAAGGCGTCGAGGTAGACGAGGTGCCGCACTCGATCGGCGATGTGGTCCAAAGTGCCGGTGACGACCATGCCTCCGTAGGAGAACCCCAGGAGCGTGATGTCGTCGAGGTCCTCGTAGAGCACAACGTTCACGACATCGCGAATGTGGGTCGTGAGATTGACGCTCGGGCTGGTGAGATGTGCCCGCTCCCCAACGCCCGTTAGGCTCGGAGTGAAGACCTCATGCCCGGCGTCGCGCAGCAACGGCCGCACTGCGCGAAAGCCGTGGGCGCCGCTCCACCCGCCGTGGACGAGAACGAACGTGGCCATATCGCAGAGCTCCTTCGGGGCGGCGCCGATCACGTCGGCGGCAGGGCGGGTACATGTGGGCGACGTGCTGAGCCGCCAGCCATCACGGCGTGATGATGGCACCCCGGTCGCCTATGAAACGACCCGCAGCGGCCTCTGCTCTGGCCGCGCAACGAGCGACCCGCCGCGAGTGGTGTCAGCCCCGAACGCGCGGAACGCGAGCGGGCGGGTGGCGCAATCGCCGACCCCCCGTATCTGGCCTAGAGCATCGATCCGAGGGCCGGCGGTCGCCGGGATCACCGGAGCTGGCCGCGAATGGACGGCGTGGATGATCTCGGAGCTGTCGATGCCCTGCAGGTAGATGGAGGTCCTCGAAGCGAGTTCTATGCGGTGCGTGGCATCCGTCCCGGCGCGCGCGTCGCCGCCATGCGCGGCGGCAACGACTTGGGCAGCACCCAGAGGTGCGATCGCTGCGTCGCCACTCAGATAATGCGAGCCAGCCGCTGGTTCCGTCGACGTGAGCCGTTGTCTACGCACCATCACCAAGCGTGAGCCGATGGCGCTGATGCGACGCGGACGACGAATGCGTCCGTGCGACCGGGCCCGGAAGCGGAGTCACGCAGCCGACATGCTCGCATGCGCTGCTGGCGCCCCCCGCAACGAACGCGGGCCCGCTCGGCTTCGTTGCCTCGCGGGCCCCTCTCGCCTCCTGTGATCGCGTCCCCCGCTCGTGCCGCCAACTGGCCGGCACGAGGCCGGGGGGCTTCGCCTCTAGTTGGCCGAGTACTTGACCTGACAGGCCTGGAGCTTGGAGGTGTCGGTCCCGGCCGCCGTGACGCAGGCGGTCAGCTTCGACGCCCGGTTGAGCGTCTTGTTAGCGGCCGCGCTCGCCCCGCTGCCGGAACCGGCGGAGTTCTTGACCTGCTTCTGGGCCTGGTTGATCGCCTGCTGGCTCTGCT
>JBAPXO010000257.1:0-14002 GCA_049284255.1 Solirubrobacteraceae bacterium
GCCAGGCGACGTCGGGCGCGGACATGCCGCCGTCCACCGCGATCTTGATCAGCAGATAGGAGACTCCCCAGAGCAGCGACATGGCCGCGAACGCGGCCCACGCCCGGCGGCTCACGGGATTGGGCTCACGACCGCAGAGCCGGGAAGAGCACGACCTCGCGGATCGAGGCCTGCCCGGTCATGATCATCACCAGCCTGTCGATGCCGATCCCGATCCCGCCCGTGGGCGGCATTCCCTGCTCGAGCGCCTGCACGAACGCCTCGTCGTAGGGCTGGGCCTCGTCATCGCCGGCGACCGCCAGCCGCCGCTGCTCCTCAAAGCGCCGGCGTTGCTCGTCCGGATCGTTGAGCTCGGTGAAGGCGTTGGCGATCTCCATCCCGCCGACGAACGCCTCGAAGCGCTCCACGAGTCCCGGGGTCTCGCGATGGCTCTTGGCCAGCGGGGAGATCTCGACCGGGAAGTCGAGCAGGAACGTGGGCTGGCGCAGCGTCGGCTCGACGTAAGTTGAGACGAGCTCGTCGACGAGCTGAGGCCAGGTATAGGTTTCGGGCACCGCCAGCCCGCCCTCGCGCATGGCGCCCGCCAGCGCGTCGCCGTCGCGTGCACGGAGGATGTCAACGCCGGTGCGGGCAAGGATCGCACCCGCGAGCGTCTCGCGCCGCCACGGCGGAGTGAAGTCAAATTCGCCCTGATAGTCCACGGCCTGCGCGACCGCCGCCACGAGTCGCTCGCAGCGAACGGCGACATCGTTGTAATCGGCGTAAGCCTCATACCACTCAAGCATCGTGAACTCGGGGTTATGCGTGGTGTCGACGCCCTCGTTGCGAAAGTCCTTGCCGAGCTCGTAGACGCGCTCAAGCCCGCCGACGATCAGGCGCTTGAGGTAGAGCTCGGTGGCGATCCGCAGGTACAGGTCCCGATCCAGCGCGTTGTGGTGGGTAGTGAACGGCCGCGCCATCGCGCCCCCGTAGAGGGGTTGCAGGACCGGCGTTTCGACCTCGACGAAGCCCGCGTCGTCGAGGAACCGGCGGATCGTTGAGATCACGCGCGCCCGCGTGATGAACAGGGCCCGAGCCTCGGGGCTCGCGATCAAGTCAAGCTCGCGATGGCGAAAGCGGGTCTCGACATCGGTAAGGCCGTGGTGCTTGTCCGGCGGGGGCCGCAGTGATTTGGCGAGAACGACGAAGGAGTCCACCCGGAGCGTGAGCTCGCCCCGGCGGGAGCGAAACGCCGTGCCGTCGACCCCGATCAGGTCGCCCAGGTCAAGCGAGACCAGCCTCTCCATGGCCGACGCGCCGAGAACATCGGCGCGTGCCTGCAGCTGGATCCTCCCCGAGCGGTCCTCGAGATCCAGGAATGCCATCTTGCCCTGCCCGCGACGTGCGACCAGCCGCCCGGCGACGCGATGGCCGCGGTCGGTCTCCTCGCCGTCGGCGAGGCTCTCGTGCTCGGCCCGCACGGCGGCGATCGGCTCAACCCCCGCGAACGCGTGCGGAAACGGATCGACGTTCGCCGCCCGCAGAGCGTCGAGCTTGCGCCGGCGGTCGGCCAGCAGGTCCGAGGAGCTGCCGGATGGCTCACCCATCCCGGGCCTCCGTCTACTTCGCGGTCACGTCGATCTTGGTGATCTTGAGCTTGCGCTCGCCCCGCGGCGTGACGACGTTGACCTCCTCGCCCCGCTTGCGACCGAGCAGGGCCTTGCCGACGGGTGACTCGTTGGAGAGCTTCATCTCGCCAGGGGCCGCCTCGGCGGAGCCGACGATCGTGTACTTGTTGGACTTCCCGGCCTCGTCCTTGACGTGGACGATCGAGCCCACGCGCACGACGTCGGTATCGAGATCCGAGGCGTCCACGACCGTGGCCGACCGGAGCTTGTCCTCCAGCGCCGCGATCCGGGCCTCGAGCATCGCCTGCTCGTTCTTGGCGTCGTCGTACTCGGCGTTCTCGGATATATCCCCGAACTCGCGAGCCTCCTTGATCCGGGCGGCGACCTCGCGGCGACGCGAGGTTGAAAGATGGTCGAGCTCCGCCTTCAGATTGGCGAGGCCCTCGGTGGTGAGGATGACGTCCTTGGGCATAGCGATCAGACCTGTGTTTGTAAGCAATCTTGGACGAAGAAAACCCGCCTGCAGCGGCGGGAAACACACGCGCAGCGGCCGCGTGGGCGCATGAGTATAGACAGCGCCTAGGGCGTACCCGAAGGGCTTATGGAGAGATCGGGTTCTCGATCTGGTCGGCCTGCTGGAACGTTGGCCGATTGACCCACTCGATCAGCGGCTGGGTAATCGCGCCGATCGCTCGGAACTGGATCGAGTCCGAGCACATCTGATCGCCCGCGGCGCACACGCTGTCGGCGGGGTAGACCTGAGCGGGGGACTCGCCGGCCGCGGTCGCGAGCGTGCTCTCGAGCACGGCCCGGCAGGCCTTGAGCGAGCCTTTTCCGCAATAGACGCGGTTCAGCGGGCCCTTCTCCTTGTCGTGCAGGACCGAGCGCAGGTCCTTCTGGACGATGCCGTAGAAGCCCACGTCGAAGGCCGAACCCAAATGCGAACCGGTTCCGCCTCCCGGAGCGCCAACCCCATGCCCCGGCTCATCGTTGATCGGGTAGTCGTTCGTGACGTCTGAGAGCAATGTGGAGCCGAGCACCGGCTGAAACTCCGCCCGGACCCACAGCGGCCACCACGCGTCCATGATCCGGACGGCGTCGGTCTGGTCGTAGTTGCCCGATGCTCCCGGATGCTCTCGGTTGATCCGGTGCGCGCCGGAGTTCGTCCAAGCCGTGAGCTCCGCGACTGCCTTGGCCAGCGTCGGGTTGCTGGGCTTGCCGATGATCTTCAGCGCGTAAGGCAGGACCTCGACGCCGCGCAGATCCTGGGTGCCGGCGACGCCCATGGCGTTGACGAGGTCGGCCAGCGTCATCTTGTTGTTGTCTCGGTGCAGGTAGTAGGAGATGTTGTTGTCGAGCATCTGCGAACGGTAGATCGACGAGTACTCCTGCCCGGTGGCGACATCGTTGTAGCCCGGCGCCTGCTTGTTGTTCCACGAGGTCAGGTAGCTCTGGTCCTCGACGTGCGGATGGGCGTTCTCGCCGGTGTCGTCCTCCGTCAGGCTGGAGGGATTAGTCGTCACGTTCGGGTGCAGACCCTTCCAGGCGTAGCCCGACCAGGTCGGGAACAGCGGGTCGGTGTGGGCGGCGCGCACCGGGTTCTGACCGGAGTTGAAGTACGCGATGTGCTGCGAGTTGGTGTAGAACCAGTTGAACGTGTAGCCGATCTTGTCGGCGGCGTTGTAGAAGTCCTGGGGAGTCTGCATATCCGCCGGATCGTTGAACTGCTCGAAGCCCGCGGCGGAGTCGAGCTCGTGCATGTAAGTCGAGCGCAGGTTGGTGTAGGCGACCGGCTGGCCCTTGATCGTGGCGCGGGCGGTCACGATCCCAAACGCAGTGCGCTCGGTCTGGAGCGTGATCGATCCCGCGGGGGTGGAGTCGGCGAGATTGGGCTGCCAGCTCTCGTGATCACTGAGCGTCTCCATGGGGACGCACCGACCCCGGAAGATGTAGTAGTCAGACGATGTGGTCGCCGGCCCACTCGGGTTGCACAACCTGACCGCGAAGGTGTCGATGATGTTCTGCCCCGCCGAGGTCGCCGACCACGCGTAGTCGGTCCCGTGGCCGAGCTCGACGTAGAGGTTGACGCCCGGGAAGGCCGCGCCGGCGGCGTCGATCCCGGGGCCGTGGATGTCCTCTTCCATGAGGATCTCCGGCGCAAAGTAGGAGACCTGCGGGCCCATGACGGCGAGCGGATGGCCGCTGGCGCTGTCCTTGGCGCTGACCAGAAGGGCGTTTGACATCGAGCGCGGGAAGCCGAGCAGCCCGGGACCGGCATTGGCCATCGAACCCAGGCCGAGCCCGCTGTGCCCCTTGCCGGCGACATGGGCCGCGCGGGCCTGCCCCGAGGGGGCGGAGCCCGCAGCCACTTCGTTGACCATGTGCACGGAACCCGGATCGGGCATCGCGATCGTCTTGGCGACGGCCTTTGAGGGCTTGGGCAGCGTCTGGTAGTTGAACTTCTTGCCGTGGACCGTGGTCGGCGCCTCGGGGTCATTGGGGTCGTTGAAGCTCAGGAAGGTCCCGAAGCCCGAGTGGTCGATGATCTTCTTGGCCTTCTTCTTTTTCTTCTTCTTGTGCTTTGCCTTGTGCTTGGCCTTGTGCTTGGCCTTGTGCTTCGCGGCGGCGCTCACGGCGTGCGCCTGTTTCTTGGCGGTCCCCTTTGACCCCTTGGATTTCTTGGCCTTCTTCTTCTTTTTCTTCTTGGCCTTGTGCTTTGCGATCACCTGCGGAGAGCCGGCGATCGAGTAGCGCTCGCGGCCGAACTTCTGGGCCATGCTCTGGTAGAGCACCGCATTCTGGAGCTGCTGGCCGCCGCCATTGCCGAAGATCCCGCCGACCAGGGTGGCGATCGAAACGAGGTCGTTGACGGTGAACGGCTGGGGTCCGCTGATGTCTCCCAGGGCGGCGTACTCGGCGGGCATCATCGTCAGCTCGTTCTGCGGCTCCTGTGCCTGCACGATGTAGGCGTTGATGCCGTTGACGTAGCTGGTGGCATCGGTGAACAGCTGAGCTCCGCCCGGCTGCGTCTTGAGGTAGTTGATCTGGTTGGTGCGGTCCTGCTCGGTGTAGGGCTCAGCGGCCCAGACGGCCTCGTCCATGCCTACGTTGGCGCCCCCGGCGAACTGGGCTAGATCGGCCCGACCGGCGTGACGGAGAGCATCAATGAAGAACAGGCGGTCCTCGGCGGTGGCATAGCCGATCGCGAACATAAGCTCGGCGCGGGTGTCGCCGTAGATGTGCGGCACCCCATACCCCTTGTCGCGCACGATCACCGCTCCGGGCTCGGGGGTCTGGGTGCTCTCGGTGTCGCCGGCGGGCACGCCGAAGGTCGAGTCTTTGTAGAAGTCCGGGAGCGTGGCCGAGGTGATGCCTCCAGCCGCCGTCGTCAGGTTCGAGTACATCGCAAGCTGGTCGGAGCTGTGCTCGGGCCTCTGCTTGTCAGCCTCGAAGGCCGCCAACTGTTCGGCGTCGTCGAACCCATTCGTCCCCGGGGGCAGCACATCCTTAAAGCAGCAGGCGCTATGGGTCCCGTAGGGCTGCACCTCCGGGGGCGTCGGCGAGCTCCCCGGCAGGGTGATCGGCGGAACCGGCGGGAGCGTCAGGTGCTGATGGACTCGAGCCGAGGCCGTCGAGACCCCCACGAGCACGACCAGCAGCACCGCAGACACGACTACCCTCGCAACGCACCGGAACATGGCGCGCGCAACCCTATATGACCCAGGCCTCGAATGTGAAGCTTCTAGGACAGACCGAGCAGCGCTCGGGCATCCTCCAACGTCGCTGCCCGCTGCAGCGCGTCCTGGAGCGGCTTGTCGCCGCCGAGGCGCTCCAGGTACCAGGGATAGAACTTGCGCAGGTAGCGCGCCGCGCGCTCGCGGCCCAGGTGCTCGGCGGCAGCGTCGAGCACCCAGTCGAGCTCGGCCAGGATCTCCTCCCGCCCGGGCTCGTCCTCGCGCGCGCCCAACAGCTGAGAGAACAGCCACGGGTTGCCCAGCGACCCGCGAGCGAGCGCCACTCCGGCCGCGCCGGTGAGCGCGAACGCCTCCCGGACCGCGTCCGGAGTTCGCAGGCCGCCGGAGATGACCACCGGGACTCGGACGTTGGCGATCAGCTCGCGGGCGAGCTCGTAGTCGGGTCGGCCGCTGTGGCGCTGAGAGGCGTGGCGGGGATGGATGCACAACCCGGCCACGATCTCCTCCTCGGCCAGCCGCCGGGCGAGTTCGATCCCGCTTTGGTCGCCGGGTCGCCCACCCGAGCGAAGCTTGACGGTGACCGGGAGGCCGCTGCCGTGACCGGCCGCGCGCGCCAAAGCGACCGCCCGGTCGGGATCCTGGAGCAGCGCCGCCCCCGCGCCGGTCTTGCAGACCTTGGGGACTGGACAGCCCATGTTGAGGTCGATGAGGTCGGCGCCCGCCGCGGCGACCGACTCGGCGGCCGATGCCATCACCTCGGGGTCGTGGCCGAAGAGCTGCACGGCCACCGGATGCTCGTCGGGGTGGATACGCAGGAGCTCTCGGCAGGTCCGCTCGTTGCGGTGGTGCACAGCAAAGCTCGAGACCATCTCGGAGACGACCAGCCCGGCACCGTGGCGCTTGGCTTGCAGGCGCACGAACCAGTTGCCGATCCCGGCCAGCGGAGCGAGCACGACGCGGTTGGCGATCGGCACGCCGCCCAGCGCCCAGGGGTCGTTGAGGGTCCGCGCGCCGCTCTCCGCAGGCGTCGCGGGCGGTGAGCCCAGCGCGTCGGTCGCCGGGGTCTGGAGGATGTCCGTGGAAAGGGCCAAGAGGGATTCATGGTACGAATGCAGGCGTGGATCTCGCTTCCTTCACCGCACCCTGGGCCGAGCTGATGCGCGAGCAGATCCCGGGGCTCGAGCTCTTCGACGCCCACACCCACCTCGGCCAGAACGATCCGGACGGCATGAGCCAGACGCCCGAGCAGCTCTTGGACCAGCTCGGGGCTGCGCAGGCCCGCGGAGCGTTCGTGTTCCCGATGCACGAGCCCGATGGTTATCCGGCGGCCAACGACATGGTGATCGCGGCGGCGGCGAGCTCGGACGGGCTGCTGACGCCGTTCTGCCGCGTGAGTCCCAACGGCGGTGGCGCCACCGCCGAGGCCGAGCGTGCGCTCGAAGCGGGGGCCAAGGGCATAAAGCTCCATCCCCGAGCCGAGCAGTTCACCCTCGATCATCCCGCGGTGGCCGGGCTGGCGGCGATTGCCGACGAGCGCGAGCTGCCGATCCTCGTCCATGCCGGCCGCGGCATCCCGGCGCTGGGCGCACACATGGTTGCCCTCGCCGGCGCCTACCCCCGCGCTCGCTTCATCCTCGCCCACGCCGGAATCACCGATTTGTCGTGGATCTGGCGCGTCGCCGCCGATCATCCGAACCTCCTGTTCGACACCGCCTGGTGGATGCCAGCCGATCTGCAGGCGCTGTTCGCGCTCGTCCCCCCCGGCCAGATCCTGTTTGCCTCCGACGCCCCGTACGGGCACACCCTGATGTCGGCGATCACCCAGTTGCGCTCGGCGCTGCAGGTCGGCCTTTCCCCGGCCCAGATCCGAAGCATCGCCTTCGAGCAATCGCTGCGGATCGCTGCCGGCGAACCCCTACAGCCCGCCGGTCCCGCCGTTGGCGAGCACGAACGGGCATCCCACCTGCTGCTGGACCGGGTCTCGGAGTTCGTGATGCTCGGCGCGATCGCGACGATGCGGGGCAGCGAGGGCGGCCCGGAGATGCTGGCTCTCGGCCGCCTGGCCTGCGAGGTGCCCGATGACATCGACGACGCACCGATCTTCGCCGTCATCCGCGGGCTGATCGACGCCTACGCGCAAGCCGAGGCGGCCGAGCCCACCAACCGCCGACGGCTGGCCTTCCTGATCCACGCCGCCAGCGTCGCCCGCACCCCGGACGTCCCCGTGCCGGCGCCCGCCTGACGGCAGCCTCTGCCGCTCCGGCTGACGGTTTCCCTGCCACCGGGGCCATATGCGACGTGGGCGCAGAATCCGACATCCCAGGTCGGGATCGCCATCCACGTCGCGGGTGGGGGCCGAGTGGCCGCGGGCTCTCTCTCTGGCCGACGATCAGGGCGCGTTGCGCTCCCAGATCAGGCGCAGTCCGGTCAGCGTCAGCAGGTCATCGACCTCGTCGATCGCCTCCCCAACGGCCGGAACCAGCGCCCGGGCAAGGCCCCCGGTGGCGAGAACCGCGGTCTGGGCGCCGAGCTCTTCGCGCAACCGGTGGACGATCCCGTCCACCTGGGCGGCGAAGCCGAACACGATCCCGCTGCGGATCGCCTCGACCGTCGACTTGCCGATCAGGGCGCGGGGCTGAGCGAGCTCGACCTTCGGGAGCTTGGCCGCCCTCTCATAGAGGGCGTCGATCGAGATCTCGGCTCCTGGCGTGATGATCCCGCCCAGGTATTCGCCCGCTGACGAGACGACGTCGTAGGTGATCGCGGTGCCGAAGTCGACGACCACGCAGGCATCCCGGACACGATCGTAGGCGGCGACGGCATTGACCAGCCGGTCAGCCCCCACTTCCCGCGGATTGTCCATCCGGATCGGCATCCCGGTGCGGATCGTCGGGCCAACCACCAGCATCTCGTGGGCGAGGTACTGCTCGGCCATCTCGACCCACTGCTCCGAGAGCTGGGGAACCGTGGAGGACACGATCGAGCGGTCGATGTCGGTGAAGCCGAGCTGGCGGAGCCCCAGGAGGTTGGAGAGGGCCGCCCCGAGCTCGTCCCGAGTCGACTCCCGCACCGTGGCAAACCGCCAGTGCTCGGCGACCTCCTGCTCGCCGTCGCGGTAGACGCCGAAGTGGGTCTGGGTGTTGCCTACGTCTACGACCAGCAGCATCGACGCCATTACAGCAGCGGAGGGCCGACACGGCGCACTTCCTGGCCCGGGGGCAGCTCGGCAAGCTTGTCGGCCAGCCGTTCGCCCGACGGCAGCGTCAGCTCGGGGTCGAGCTCGAGCAGCGGCACAAGCACGAAGCGCCGTGAGCTGACCTCCTCGTGGGGCAGCGTGAGGCGCGGTGAGCGGTATTGGGCGCCGCCGAGCACGAGCACATCGACGTCGATCACCCGGGGACCGTGCCGGGGGCCGCCGGCGACACGCCCGACCTCCTGCTCCACCGCCTTGCAGGCCTGCAGCAGGGCCTCGGGATCGAGCTCGGTCTCGACCTGCAGGCAGGCGTTGAGAAAATCTGGCTGGTCGGTCACGAGTCCCACGGGCTCGGTCTCGTACACCGACGAGGAGGCAATCGGTCGCACGCCGTGAGCGGGCAGCTCCGCGACCGCCGCCGCCAGGTGCTCGCGGCGCTCACCCAGGTTGGAGCCGAGCCCCAGAAATCCCCGCTGGGTCAACGCCGCATCAGGTATCAGCGCCCGGTGCCTCGCGCCAGACCTCCACCGAGACCTCGGTCACCGGCAGCGCGAGCGGAGGCTCGGGCTTGGCCGCCTTGACCCACACGGCATTCGGCGCGTAGCGGTCCAGCAGCCGGTCGGCGATGGCGGCGCACAGCCGCTCGAGCGTCTTGTAGGAGCGCTGCTGAGCGACCAGGTTGGCGAGCTCACACACCTGGCCGTAGTCGATCGTGTCCTCGATCCGGTCGGTGATCGTCGCGTCGCACTCCCCGACGTCGATTCTCAAGTCCAACAGCAGACGTTGTCCCACTTCTCTCTCGGCGGCCGTCACCCCAACATGGGTGAACAGCGAGAGGCCGCTGATCTCGATCGTGACCTCGGGCTCTGAGCCCTCGTCGTCATCGTCTACGTCGTCGACATCGTCGAACTCGTCGGCGTCGTCGTCGGCCATGGCGGACGCACCGTAGCAGCCGTGATCGCCAGGGCGTCGTGCGTCGGCCGCACGTCGTGGACACGGAACACGCGCGCACCGCGCTCGTAGGCGATCACGTTGGTCGCAACCGTGCCCGCATCGCGTCCGTCGACCCCGCTGCCCGTGATCCGCCCCAGAAATGACTTGCGCGAGGTCCCGATCACGAGTGGCCGGCCGAGCGTCGTGAGCTCCTGGAGCCGGCGCAGGAGCTCCAGGTTATGCGCGATCGTCTTACCGAACCCGATCCCCGGGTCGAGCATGATCCGCTCCTCAGCGATCCCCTGGGCGACCGCGAATGCCATCCGTTGCTCGAGGAAGGCCTTGACCTCGGAGACCACGTCCTCGTAGCGAGGATCGTGCTGCATGGTCCTCGGCTCACCGAGCATGTGCATCAGACAGCAGTCGGCGTCGCGCTCGGCGATCAGCATGGCCATCTCGGAGTCGTGGCGCAGGGCGGTGACGTCGTTGACGAACGTCGCCCCGGCCTCCAGCGCCGCCCGGGCGACCGCCGCCTTGGAGGTATCGATCGAGAGCTGGGCCCCCGCGCCGGCCTCGACCAGACCCTCGATTACCGGCATCACTCGTGCCAGCTCGTCGCCTTCGGAGACCGGGAGCGCGCCCGGCCGCGTCGACTCGCCACCGATGTCGAGGATCGCCGCTCCCTCCGCCTGAAGCGCAAGACCGTGCGCGACCGCGGCCCGCGGCTCCAGGTAAAGCCCCCCGTCGGAGAACGAGTCGGGAGTCACGTTGACGATGCCCATGACCGTGAAGTCGTAGGTCATCGTCGCCTCGTGTCGGGCTCCTCGTCGGGCCAGCGGCCGGTGCGGGTGAAGTACTCGCGCGCCGCCTCCTCCTCTTCACGGTCGCGATTGGAGCGCAGGCTGAGCCGAAACAGCCAGTTGATCATCCACACGGTCAGCGCGACCAGCAAAAGAGCCACCCCGGCGGCCGACTCCACCGACCGGGAGTTGGCCAAGTCCGAGTAGCTACCGCGCCCGATCACGATCAGCACCACGCCGACCACCGCGATCGCCAGGGGTAGCCACACTCGCGTCACGCTGAGGATGACCCGGCCCGGCGAGAAACGATTCCCGCTCTCCATCCCGAGGACGTTACCTTCCCGACCCCCGGGCGTCCGTTCGGTCTCTGGGTCCGATCCCCAGGAAGTGGTGGAGGTCGCGCAGGATCCCCGGGAGGTCATGTTCGAAGCGAAAGTCGGTGAACCGGATCGGGATATGCCCGAGCCGCTGGAGGTCCGCGTCTTTGACGCGGTCGCGCTCCATATCCTGGACGGCGCGATGGTACGGGCGGCCGTCGAGTTCCACCGCGAGTCGGTGATCGGGCCAGTAGCGGTCGATCTCCCATCTGCCGATCTGGATGTTGCGCTGCGGTTCGGGGATCTCGGGATGACGATCGAGGAAGCGGTCAAAGGCTCGCTCCAGCCCCGACCGGGCGCTCTCGGGTCGCCGGTAGGCGGCGAGGACCGAGCTGAGCTTCGCCATTCCCGGATACCTGCGGTGGCGAGCCAGGCAGTCTTCGAGAGCCTGTCGTCCGTCGGCAGCTTCAAGTCGCAGCAGGCGCCGGCGGACGGCTTCGGTTACGAGGCGTGACAACTCGATTGGCGTCTCCCGGTTGGCCAGCTCGACCAGCAGGCGCCCGACCGAGCTCACCCGCAGCTGGTTGTTCAGCCGGACGTCTTGCACGTGCGGCGTGTGGCGCGTCCGATGCACGATCAGAGTCTCCGCTGCGGGCCCATGCCTTCCGCCGGATCCGGGAACCGTCAACTCCAGCCGGCGGACATCGACCGGCCGCAGGCCCCAGACGGCGGCGGCCGTGCGGTGGCTCAGGAAGGCGTCCGGTCCGGCGCTGAGCAAGGCAGCGACCAGATAACCGCGGCTGCCGGCGAGACGGTGCCCGACGACGTAGACGTTGTGGTGGATCCGGCTCAGCAGACCGCGGTCGACGCGCCAGTTGATCTGGCGCTCGGAGAATCCGAGAACGAGCAGCTGGTCTCGGGAGACGACTCCGGCCTGGCGGTTGGCCTGGGCGACCAGCTGCGGCCACGGCTCCCACCCGCGACGTGGATGGTGATTCCGACCTGGGATGTCGGATTCTGCGCCCACGTCGGACATTGATCCGACAGTGGCACGGAAACTGTCAACCCCGGGTGACGACGTGCAAGAAGGGTGTGTCTTTATTCAGCCGTGCCGCCGGCCAAGCCGGGCCGCGGCAGAGGCCGAGGTGCGTCGGGACGCGTGCGCTCAGCGGGGGTGCCGGTGATGGTCGGCACCTCGGGGGGCTCGGGGGCCTCGGAACCGAAGACCTCTTCCTCGGTGGAGCCCGCGAGGAGAGACTCGAACTGCTCCTTCTCAATCGTCTCGCGCTTGATCAGGATCTCCGAGAGCTTCTCGAGCGAGGCCCGCCTCTCGGTCAGGATCGACTTGGCCTCGACGTGGGCCATCTCGACGATGCGACGGATCTCGTCATCGATCTCGCGGGCGATCTCGTCGGAGTAGTCGGGCTCGGCGCTGAACTCCCTGCCCAGGAAAGGCTGGCCGTGATCATGGCCGAACACGCGGGGTCCCAGTTTCTCTGACATCCCGAAGCGCATCACCATCTGCTTGGCGGTCTGAGTGACCTTCTCCAGGTCGTTGGAGGCGCCGGTGGTGATCTCCTCGAAGCAGATCTCCTCGGCCGCGCGTCCACCGAGCGTCATCGACATCGTGTCCTGAAGCTCGGCGCGCGTGGTCAGGAACTTGTCCTCACCGGGCAACGAGATCGTGTAGCCGAGGGCCTGGCCGCGGGAGATGACCGAGATCTTGTGGATGGGATCCGAATTTGGCAGGTAGTGGCCGACGATCGCGTGGCCCATCTCGTGATAGGCGGTGATCCGCCGCTCCTTGTTGCTCATCACGCGGGTCTTCTTCTCGGGACCGGCGATGACGCGCATGATCCCTTCCTCGAGCTCGATCTGGGTGATCTCGCGCTTGCCGTTGCGGGCGGCGAGCAGGGCTGCCTCGTTGACGAGATTCGAGAGGTCGGCGCCGGTGAAGCCGGGGGTCTGTCCCGCCAGCGCATCCACATTGATTTCCCTGGCCAGCGGCTTGCCGCGGGTGTGGACCTCGAGGATCTTCTTGCGGCCCAGACGGTCGGGGCGATCGACGACGATCTGACGATCGAAGCGCCCCGGGCGAAGCAGCGCGGGGTCAAGGATGTCGGGGCGGTTGGTGGCCGCGATGAGGATGATGTTGTCCTTCATCTCGAAGCCGTCCATCTCGACGAGCAGCTGGTTGAGCGTCTGCTCGCGCTCGTCGTGCCCGCCGCCCAGGCCGGCGCCACGATGGCGGCCGACGGCGTCGATCTCGTCCATGAAGATGATGCAGGGGGAGTTCTGCTTGGCCTGCTCAAACAGGTCACGCACGCGCGAGGCGCCGACGCCGACGAACATCTCGACGAAGTCAGAGCCACTGATCGAGAAGAACGGGACGCCCGCCTCGCCGGCGACGGCACGCGCAAGGAGCGTCTTGCCGGTGCCCGGGGGTCCATACAAAAGGACACCCTTGGGGATCCGGGCGCCCAATGCCTGGAACTTCTTCGGGTTCTCGAGGAACTCCTTGATCTCGTGCAGCTCCTCGACCGCCTCGTCCACGCCCGCGACGTCACGGAAGGTGATCTTCGGCGAATCGACCGACATCCGCTTGGCGCGAGATTTGCCGAACGACATCACCTTGGAGCCGCCGCCCTGCACCTGGTTCATGAGGAAGATCCAGAAGCCGATGAAGATCACGAAGGGCAGGATGTAGGTCAGCAGCGACAGCCAGCCGTTGGAGGACTTGCTCTGGACGTCGAAGCCGCTGGGGCTGACCTGAGTCTTGGCGTCGTTGATCAGCTGAGGGGCGTAGGAGTCGGGGTAGCCGACCGAGTACTTGGTGCCGTCCTTCAGCGTGACGCTTGCGCTGTTGGCCTTCTGATCGAGGCTCAGCTTCTGGACCTGATTGCTCTGCAGCTGGGTCAGCAGGTCGCCGAACGTCTGTGGCGTGCCGTGACTCGAGTTCCCGATCAGCTTCTGGGCGAAGAAGGCCAGGACAACGACGATCAGGATCGGGAAGGCAGCGCTCTTGAAAAACCGGCTCATGATTGAATTCCCTACTGGGACCCGGCGGCCCCTGCGCACTCGGTTTGCGCGTTGAGACCGGGGATCAGCAAGCCTAGCACCTGGGTTTGGACCGCAGGCCGGGCTTAGAGCCCGTGCAGCAGGGCTTTCACTCCTTCAGAGCGGCCACGTACGGGAGGTTCCGGTAGCGCTCGGCGTGGTCCAGTCCGTAGCCGATCGCGAACCGGTCTGGAATCTCGAAGCCGACGTAGCGGGTCTGGAGCTCCACCTTGCGGCGCTCGGGCTTGATCAGTAATGCACAAACTTCGAGCGATGCCGGGTTGCGCCCCTGGAGGTTGCGCAAGAGGTACTGCAGGGTCAGCCCGGAGTCGACGATGTCCTCGACGATCAGCATGTCGCGACCCTCGATCGCGGCGTCGAGGTCCTTGAGGATCCGCAC
>JBAPXO010000258.1:0-2854 GCA_049284255.1 Solirubrobacteraceae bacterium
GGCGTGGGAGAGCCTGAACGTCAAACGCGCTTTCAGCCTGGTCATGAGGGTCGTGCTCTCGTGCTTTTACTCCCACCCTTGGGCATGGAACGAGATCGGCTTCGGCGGCCCCGCCTATCCCCGCGGCTATAGCCGCTTCGGCAGTCCGCAGCTCGAGCCCGCCGAGCGGGAGACCTGGGAGGGCCGGGAGGCGTATGACCGGGATCCCGACAGTGGCCGGCAGGAGCGCCCGCCCTCGAAATGAAGCTCGCCGGAAGCCTCATCAAGGGCGTCAGCCGGATGCCCAAGGACAACGACTCGGCGTGGCTGCTGCACCCTCACAAGCGCGGCCTGCAGAACCTGGACCGCATGGCCCATTACTCGACCAGCGAGACCGTCGACATGGTGGTCGTCGGGGCCGGGGCGGGTGGGATCACTCTGGCCCAGCGCCTCGCCCGGGCCGGGTGGAGGATCGTGATCCTCGAGAAGGGCCCGTTCTGGGATCCGGACCGCGACTGGGTCTCAGACGAGAAGGGCGCCGGGCCGATCTACTGGACAGACAAGCGCATCATCTCGGGCTCCAACCCGGTGGAGATGGGCAAGAACAACTCGGGCGTCGGGGTGGGGGGGACGATGACGCACTTCGCCGGCTACGTCCCGCGCTTTCATCCCTCCGACTTCGAGACCAGGACACGCGACGGCGTCGGCGTCGACTGGCCGATCTCCTATGACGACCTCAAGGCGTCCTTCGAGCGCATCGAGGCCGAGCTCCCAGTCGCCGGCCAGGACTGGCCGTGGGGAGACCCCCACACCTATCCGCACGCTGCCCACCCCGTCTCCGGGGCCGCGGCCGTGGCCTGGCGCGGCGCCGAGGACTGCGGGGTCGAGATGCGTGTCGGCCCGGTTTCGATCACCAACGGGCGCTTTGGCAACCGGCCGCACTGCATCTACCGCGGCTTCTGCCTGCAGGGCTGCAAGGTCAATGCCAAGGCCAGTCCGCACATCACCCATCTCCCCGATGCGATCGAGCACGGGGTGGAGGTGCGGGCGGATTCGATGGCGGTGCGGGTCGAGATCGACGACTCGAGCGGGCGCTGCACCGGCGTGACCTATCTGACCGACGGTCAGGAGCACTTCCAGCCCGCCGATGTCGTCGCCGTCTGCGGCTATGCCATCGAGACCCCTCGGTTGCTGTTGAACTCGGCCAGCGCGCGCCATCCCAACGGAGTCGGCAACCAGTCAGACCAGCTCGGCCGGTACGTGATGGTGCAGGGGGCCACCCAGACGGCCGCGCGGTTTCCTCAGGACCTGAGGATGTACAAGGCGCCGCCGCCGGAGATCTCGAGCGAGCAGTTCTATGAGACCGACGAGAGCCGGGGATTCGCGCGCGGGTTCTCGATCCAGACGGTCTCGCCGCTGCCGATCGGCTGGGCCGAGCACGTCCAGGCGAGCGGCCATTGGGGAGAGTCGCTGCGGGCCTACATGCGCGACTACAACCACTGGTCGATCCTGGGTCTCTTGTGCGAGCTGCTCCCTGATCCCGAGAACCGGGTCACGCTGGCCGACGAGAAGGATCAGTACGGCATGCCAATCGCCAACTTCTCGTTCTCTCTGGGCGAGAACGACAAGCGGAATATCGCCTACGCCACCGACAAGCTCAAGGAGATCTGGGAACACGCCGGCGCTCAGGACACGCTCACGATCGAGCGCTTCGCGCACCTCGTCGGGGGAGCGCGGATGGGCTTCGGACCCGAGGACAGCGTCTGCGACTCCAGCCATCGCGTGTGGGAGGTTCCCAACCTCTATCTGGTTGACGGCAGCGTGCTCCCGACGCAGGGGTCGGCGAACCCGGCCCTGGTGATCATGGCGCTCGCCGACCGCTGTGCCGACTTGCTCAAGCGCAAGTCTTCCCAACCATGACCGCAAGCCCAGGAGGAGTCATTTGAGCAGCGACAAGCATCCCGAGGTAGTCGTGGTGACCGGATCTTCCGGAGGTGTCGGCCGAGCGATCGCCCACGCCTTCGGGAAGCGTGGCGCCCACGTGGCGCTCCTGGCTCGGGGAGAGAAGGGGCTCGAGGATTGCCGGCGCGAGGTCGAGGAGCTCGGGGGCAAGGCGCTCGTGGTCCCGACGGACGTCGCCGACGCCGAACAGGTCGAGGCCGCCGCGCAGAAGGTAGAGGAGATCCTGGGGCCGATCGACATCTGGGTAAACGACGCCATGGCGACGGTGTTCGCAGAGGTCAAGAACGTCACCGCGCAGGAGTTCAAGCGCGCCACCGAGGTCACCTACTTGGGGACGGTCTATGGGACGATGGCCGCGCTCAAACGGATGCTGCCCCGCGACCGGGGCAAGATCGTCCAGGTGGGGTCGGCCCTCTCCTATCGCGGTATCCCGCTCCAGGCGGCCTACTGCGGCTCGAAGTTCGGCATCCGCGGCTTCACCGACTCACTGCGCACCGAGCTGCGTCACGACAAGAGCAAGGTCAACATCACGATGGTCCAGCTCCCGGGCGTCAACACCACCCAGTTCAACTGGTGTCGCTCCAAGCTCCCAGACCATCCCCAGCCCGTTCCGCCGATTTACCAGCCGGAGATCCCCGCTGAGGCCGTCTACTGGGCGGCGCACCACAAGCGGCGGGAGCTGTGGGTCGGCTACAGCACCGTCCAGGCGATCGTCGGCACCAAGCTCTCGGCCCTGGCGGGCGACATCTACCTCGCCCACAAGGGGTTCGCGGGCCAGCAGGTCCAGAACATGCCCGTTCCGTCAGACCGCCCCGACAACCTCTACGAGCCTGTGCCCGAGCTGGCGGCGACGCACGGCATCTTCGACGACCAGGCCAAGACCCACAGTCCTCAGCTATGGGCGGCCACGCAC
>JBAPXO010000259.1:0-2518 GCA_049284255.1 Solirubrobacteraceae bacterium
GAACAAGCTCCAGACCAGAACTCTGCTCGACGCCCTGGAGGGCGGCCGGTTCGATGCCGCCTTCGGGGGTGGACGCCGCGACGAGGAGCGCGCCCGCGCCAAGGAGCGCGTGTTCTCCTTCCGTGACGAGTTCGGGCAGTGGGAGCCGCGCGCCCAGCGGGCCGAACCTTGGAACCTTTACAACGGCCGCATCCGCCGCGGGGAGAACATTCGCGTGTTCCCGCTCAGCAACTGGACCGAGCTCGACGTTTGGAACTACGTCGCCCTCGAGGAGCTCGAGCTTCCCTCGATCTACTTCGCCCACGAGCGCGAAGTCCTCGAGCGTGACGGAATACTGCTGGCGGTCTCTGAGTTCGTCGCCCCGCGTGACGGCGAGACCACCGAATCGACCTGCGTCCGCTACCGCACGGTCGGCGATCTCACGGTCACCGGTGCGGTCCGCTCCACGGCGGCCGACGTGGCGGCGGTGATCGAAGAGGTCAAGGTCTCAGACATCTCAGAGCGGGGGCAGACCCGGGCTGATGACCGGACCTCTGAGGCCGCGATGGAAGACCGCAAGCGCGAGGGTTACTTCTAGATGTCGACTGTTCCTGAATCTCGCGAGCTACTGCGCCTGGCGACAGCGGGCTCGGTCGATGACGGAAAGTCGACGCTGATCGGGCGCCTGCTGCTCGACACCAAGCTGCTGATGTCAGACCAGCTCGAGGCCGTCTCCCAGCGCGGCGGTACCCCCGACCTCGCGGCGCTGACGGACGGGCTGCGCGCCGAGCGTGAGCAGGGAATCACCATCGACGTCGCCTACCGGTACTTCGGCACGCCCCGGCGAACCTTCATCCTCGCCGACACCCCGGGCCACGAGCGCTACACGCGCAACATGTTCACCGGGGCTTCGACCGCCGATCTGGCGATCGTCCTCATCGACGCCCGCGCCGGCGTGGTCGTGCAGACGCGTCGCCACGCCCAGATCGCCTCGCTGTTGCGGATCCCCCACGTCGTGGTCGCGGTCAACAAGATGGATCTCGCCGACTTCTCACAGGAGCGCTTCGACGAGGTGGCTGAGCAGGCCCGCGACCTCGGCGAGAACCTCGGCCTTCCCGACCTCCACGTGGTCCCGATCAGCGCGCTGGACGGCGACAACGTCGTCGACCGCTCACAACGCACTCCCTGGTACGACGGGCCGCCGCTGCTCGAGATCCTCGAGACGGTCGACGTGTCCGCCGACCGCGACATCGACCAGAACCACCTCCGGCTCCCGATCCAGTGGGTGGCCCGGCCCCAGGACGGCCGCCGCGTGTACACCGGCCAGATGGCGTCGGGGATCCTTTGCCCCGGCGACGAGGTCGTGGTCGCCCCGGCTGGGATGACCACCACCGTGGTCTCGGTCGACACCCTTGATCCGTCGACCGACAAGGCGGTCCCGCCCATGTCGGTCGGGGTCACGCTGGCTGATGACATCGACGTCGGCCGCGGCGATGTCCTCGTCGCCCCTGAGAACCGGCCCCCCGCCGCCCGTGAGCTCGACGCCACGATCTGCTGGATGACCGAGCAGCCCCTGGCCCCCGGGCGGCGCTACGCGCTCAAGCACACCAATCGCACGGTGCGCGCGACCGTCCAGGCGATCAAGGATCGGTGGGATCCCGAGACGCTCCAGATCTATGCCGATCCGAGCTCGCTCGGGCTCAACGACATCGGGCGCGTGAGCCTGCGCACGAGCTCTCCGGTCCTCGCCGACCCCTTCCGCCGCAACGGCATCACGGGCGCGTTCATCCTCATCGACGAGCACTCCAACGACACCGTCGGTGCCGGAATCGTGCGCGAGGCGCGCGAGGTCAAGCCCGCGCTGGAAGGGCGCCGTGACGTCACCTGGCATGCCTCCGCGCTCGATCGCGAGCACCGCTGGCGCGATCTCGACCACGCCGGGGCGACGGTGTGGCTGACCGGGTTGCCGGCCTCGGGAAAGTCGACGATCGCCGTCGCCCTGGAGCGCGCGCTGGTCGAGAGCGGCCAGCCCGCGTACCTGCTTGACGGCGACAACATGCGTCACGGTCTCTCCGACGACCTGGGCTTTGCTCCCGGCGATCGCGCCGAGCATGTCCGCCGCGTCGGCCAGGTTGCGCGACTGTTCGCCGATGCCGGCGTAGTGGCGGTGGTCTCGCTCGTCTCCCCACTGCGCTCGGATCGTGAGGTGCCCCGCCAGCTGCACGACGCGGCCGGCCTGGCGTTCATCGAGGTGCACGTCGACACCAGCGTCGAGGAGTGCGCGCGCCGTGATCCCAAGGGACTCTATGCGCGGGCGCGAGCCGGAGAGATCAAGGGCTTCACCGGCGTCGATGCCCCCTACGAGGCGCCCGAGAACCCGGAGATCCACATCCCGACCGCCGACGTCGAGGTCAGTGAGGCCTTGGGGCGGATCCGGGAAGCGCTGGAGCGGAACTGGGAGACGGCGCTCGCGGCTACGCGCTGAGCGCCGTCCCGGAACTACCCGACTTCAGCCAGAGTGGCTGAAGCGGCTAATACC
>JBAPXO010000260.1:0-11205 GCA_049284255.1 Solirubrobacteraceae bacterium
CTCGAGGAGTCCCTGCTCAAGGGCCAGCCGCTGCGCCTCGCCCATCTCAAGCCGGGTCCGGCTAGCGGCTCTTTGGTCCTCGGCACGCTTCTGGCCGGCCTGAGCAGCCGCGGCGACCTGTTCGGCCTCGTCGCTTCGCCGGCGGGCGTCGCGCAACTCTCGCTCGAGGCCTCGGATTCTGGGCTCGGCGGCGGCGAGCTCGCCCATCGCCTGCCGCGTCCGATCCGCCTCGCGGACACTCTCCGCGAGCTGGCGGTCGAGGTCTCGGCGAAGCGCCTGCTCGGCGTGGGCGCGCTGCTCGGCGGCGCGGCGCGCCCGTTCGCGGTCGCCGACCGCGGCACGAAGCTCGTCCGCCCCTGCGCGAGCTTCCTCGAGCTCACGCTCGAGATCCGCGACCCGGGAATTAGGCTCGGGCCCGGGCGGAGGCTCGCTCGGAGGAGCAGTGGCCTCAGGCGGCGGGGGCTCGGGCTGTTGCGCGGTCTCGGGCGCCGGGGGTTCGTGCCGTGGGTCGGCCTCGGGCGGCGGGGGTTCGTGCCGTGGGCCAGCCTCGGAAGGGGCCGCAGCCTCGGCGGGAGCCTCGTCTTCGGCCTCGATCGAACCGGGATCCCCGGGCGGGGAGACGGCGGCCGGGAGTGGGACGATCACGGTGCCGAACTGTAGCCAGGTTCGGCCTCCGAGGTCTGGGGCCAGCGAGCCCGGGACCGAGAAGCGCAGCTGCCACATCCCGGGGCTCGCGCCGGTGAGGCTGGGTGGCTCAGGCAGAGCGGGAAACCGATGGCGACGGCCCTCGGCCTCGATCACGAGTGTGGCCTGCCCGCCGGAGGCGGGGCGACGACGCCGCCACCGCCCAGTGATGCGGATGACCAGGTTCCCGCCGCCTTCGGAGATCCACTCGACGGCTTCTATACCGATCGCGGCGGACCCCGGGAGCTCGGTCATGGGGGCGACGGTACGTCGCTGGGCGGACGGACCGACAGGCGAGGAGGCTCGTGGATCGAGAGACCCCCGCGGCGCGATTTACTGCCAAGCGCCGCCGCGGAGCTGCTCGGTGAGCGCACGGGCATCGGCGAGCAGGCGCTCGGCCTCCCCAAGGTCCCCGCTGCCGGAGCCCGCCTGTTCGCGAGTGACCGCCAGCTCGGTACCGAGCCGCTCAAGCTCGGCCCGCAACCCGGCTGCCTCGCTCATCGCCGCGTCGCGCGAAACGCTTACCGAAGCGAGCTGCTCACGCAGCGAGACAACCTCCTGAGCGAGGCGACGTTCGGCCGCCGAGGCGGCGGCCACTTCTTCGCGCAGCGAAGCCGTCTCGGCTTCGGTCCTTGCCAGCTGCTCGTCGAGCTCGGCCCGTTGCCCGGACACGGCCCCCATCAGCTGTTGCACTTCGGCACGGAGCTCGGCGTGCGCCGACTCCAAGCCGGCCTGCAACGCGGCTCGCGCCTCGAGTTCTGACTGGGCGTCGGCCAGGGCGCCACGCAGCCGTGCGGCATCGGCCGTTCGCTGCTCGAGCTCGATGTGCAGCGCCGACACCGTCTCCTTGAAGAGCAGGTCGGCGAGTGGTCCCCCCCGTCCACTGTCGCTCGGGGTCAGCGGCGGGAAAGCGGCTTGCGCCTCGGGTGTGCCCGCCTCGGAGTTGGGCGCCGACGGCTCACGCGAGGGCGCGGGCGGCGGCACCGGCGGGCTCGATGAGCCCTCGGGTTCCGGTCCCGGCGGGACCGGAGCAACGGCCGCCCGAACGGTTCCCGGAGGCGGCACGGGGATGACCGCGTTTCCCACCCACAGGGCCGCCTGGCCGGAGCGGGTGGGCTCGGCCCACGACGGGATCGAGAAGTTCGCGGCCCAGGCACCCGGCGGAGGCGACGCATCGGCGGGATTGGCGCTGGGCGGGAAGCGATGACGGCGCCCGTCGAGCTGGACGACGAGTAGTGCCTCGTGTTCGCCGGCGTGCCCAGAACTGAGCCAGCGGCCGGTGAGGCGAAGCTGGACGTTGCCACCCCGTGCGCGACCGCGTTCCACGTGGTCGATCGTGAGCGGGATATCGGCGGGAGCGGTCTCGGTCATGCCGGTCGCCCGCCGTCTGGTTTTAGGTGCAACGGGCTCGCCTCGCCATTCGGCGAGAACCCCGCTAATACCTGCTCAAACCTGACGTTTGCGGCTACTCGTCTGACTGGTGACGGCTGGCGGCAACTGCCCCGACGATGATTGCCACCGAGGCTCCAGCGATCGCCAGCTTCGGCCAGGAGCCGTCTGCGCGGCGCCGCAGGTAGATCTTGCCGCCCTGCCACACCAGGAAGCCGATGAGTTTGTAACCCATACCTGGTGGAGGCTACCTCAGACAAAGGTCTCGCTAACCAAAGCTGACTGGAACTCCTGGGCCAGGGGCGCGAAGCGCTCGGCGAATTCGCGCCGGGCTCCGGCCTCGTCGGCCTGCAGACGGTCGACGAGTACGCCCATCGCCATACATGCCCGCGGGCCGCCGGGCGCCGTGGCCACCTCGTCGACGAGTGAGCGCAGCATGGCGATCTGCACCTCCCGGTCCTGGTGGCGGCCGAGAACGTCCTGGAGCCCCTTGAGTGTCTTGACCAGCGGGCTGGTCACCTGCTCGTCGAACAGGCGCGTTCCGAATAGCTCGAGCAGGTAGCGCAGCTCCTTGCCCTTCTTGCGCAGCTCGTGGAAGTCCTCGGCAGCGCTGTTCTCATCGATCATCGCGCCCATCGTGCGCACACGCTCATAGACCTTCTGGATTCGCTTGCCGACCACCGGGCCGATCGGTTGCTTGGCGATCGGACGATCGTCGAGTGGGCACTCGACCAGCGACTCAAGCAGCTGGTCCCAGTCGGCGACGAGCTCGATGAACCGCCGTGAGCCCAGCGAACGGGCGGATTCGGCGCGCGCCGCCAGACGCCAGTGGGCGAGCACCGGGACCAGCGGATCGAGGTCCGGTCGCAGCGGCAGGGGTACTAGCTGTCGCAGGGACTCGAACTCGAGCACGTAGACGTCGAGATCTCGGGCCTCGCCGGTAGCTCGCTGCAGCCAGCGAAACTCGCTGCGAAACCCCGGGAGCTGCAACGACGGAAACGCCCCTTTGAGCTGGCGCTGAACCGTGCGCGAGCGCCGGACGGCGATCCGAAGCTGGTGAAGGTGCTCAGGATCCTCTCCCGAGACCGCGCCTTCGAGGTTCTGCGTGATGACGCCGAGCAGACGGCGCAGCACTTCGCCGGCCGCAGCGTCGGATCGCTGGTCATAGGCGAGGGGTACGTCGACCTTGGCGGCGGCAGCCGTGCTCACGCCAGCAGCTCGCCCAGGCGCGCCACCGCCTCGTCGATCTGTCTCTCGGTGACGATCAGCGGCGGCTCGAGCCGGATCGTCCCCGGACCGGTGGCGTTGATGACCAGCCGCTGCTCGAGCAGGGCCCGGCGCGCCAGCAGCGGAGCCGAGACGTCCTCGTCGAGGTCGACCCCGATCATCAGCCCCCGTCCCCGCACCTTGGCGACTCCCGGGATCTCGCCCAGCCCATGCGCCAACCGCTCGCCAAGCGCGCGCACCCGCTCCAGGAGCTCGGGCTCAGAGCAGACCTCGAGGGCCACCAGCGCCGCCGAGGCGACGAGCGGTCCGCCGGCGAACGTCGAGCCGTGGTCGCCGGTCTGAAAGACGTCGGCGAGCCGCGCACCGGTGATCAGGGCGCCGATCGGCAGTCCTCCTCCCAGCGCCTTCGCCGACGTCATGGCGTCGGGTACCACCGGGGTCTGCTCGTAGGCCCACAGGCTCCCGGTTCTGCCCATCCCCGTCTGAATCTCGTCGAAGATCAGTGCCGCGCCCGCTCGATCACAGGCCTCACGCGCCGCGACCAGCAAGTCGTCGGCGAGCACGTTGATTCCGGTCTCGCCCTGTATCGGTTCCAGCAGCACCGCGGCCGTGTCGCCGTCGACGGCCGCGGCGATCGCCCCGGCGGATTTGGGCACCACCTCAAAGCCGGGAACCAGGGGCGCGAACGGCGCCTGCTTGGACTCCTGGGGCGTACCGGAGAGCGACCCGTAGGTGCGTCCGTGAAATGCCTGCTCGAGGACGACCAGCTTGCCGCCGGGCCGCGCCCGACGCGCCAGCTTGATCGCCGCCTCGTTGGCTTCGGTCCCCGAGTTGCACAGAAAGACCTTGCCGTGGAGCGAACTGCGCGACAAACGCGCAGAGAGCTCGAGCGCGGGCGCCGTGTAGTAGAGGTTGGTGGCGTGGGTCAGCAGTCCGGCCTGCGTCCGTACGGCCTCGACCACGCGCGGGTGGCAGTGCCCGACGTTGAGCACCGAGATGCCGGCGAGGAAGTCGAGGTACTCGACGCCGTCGGAGTCCCACAGCGAGACGCCCGAGCCGCGGACGAACTGCACGGGATTACGTGCATAGGTGGGGATCGCGTAGTCGCGTTCGAGCGCCTGGAGTTCTCCCAGAGTCGCGTCGGTCATGCCGAAGGCCCGATTTTGGTTCCCTGCCCGGCGTTCGTGAACAGCTCGAGCAGGAGCGAATGAGGCACCCGCCCGTCAACGATGTGGGCAAACGAGACGCCTCCGTGGATGGCCTCCAGGCAGGCCGCGAGCTTGGGACGCATCCCGCCGGCGACGTCGGGCAGCACCGCCTGCACCCGGTCGGCGCTGATCTCTGAGATCACGCTCCCGGGATCCGCCGGGTCACGCAGCCAGCCGGGGACATCGGTCAGGAACATGATCTTGTAGGCGCCCAGCGCCCGGGCCACGGCGCCCGCGGCCTCGTCAGCGTTGATGTTGTACGAGTTGCCCTCGCGGTCGGCCCCGACGCTCGCCACCACCGGGATGTAATCGCGCGCCACGTGGGAGAGGACATCGACGTCGACGCGGTCGATGCGCCCCACGAATCCGATGTCCTGGCCGCTGGGCGCGGCCTGCCGGGACGCGCGAAACAGCAGGCCGTCGTCGCCACACAGCCCGACGGCGGGCTGGCCATGGCGGTTGATAAGCAGCACGATGTCCTTATTGACCTTGCCGACGAGCACCATCTTGGCGACCTCCACGGTCGCGGCGTCAGACACGCGCAGGCCGTCGACGAACTCGATCGGGAGATCCAGCCGTCGCATGTAGCTTGAGATCTCGGGGCCCCCGCCGTGGATCACGACCGGGTTCATGCCCACGTATTTGAGCAGCACGACGTCGCGGGCGAACTCCTCCTTGAGCGCCGGGTCGGTCATTGCCGCCCCGCCGTACTTGATGACCACCGTCTTGCCGTGGAACTCCCGGATGTAGGGCAGCGCTTCGAGGAGGGTGGCGATGTCGCGCATCAGCGGTGCGTCCTAGGTGGTGTAGTCGGCGTTGATCGTGACGTATTCGTGCCCGAGGTCGGAGAAGAAGATCTCGGTCTCCGCACCCTCGCCGGGAAGCCCAATCTCGTACTCGACCTCGTCGCGCGCCACCGCCTCGGCGAGCGCGGCGGCGTCGTGGGGCACATAGGACCCGCGCGAGCACACTTGAACGCCCTCGATGGCAATGTCGACGGCCAGCGGAGCGGTTCCGGGCATGGCCGCCCCCACCGCCTGGACGATCCGTCCCCAGTTGGGATCGCCGCCGTAAAGCGCGGTCTTTACCAGCGGCGAGTTGGCGACGCCCCGCGCGACGACCTCGATCGCACCCTGATCGCCGCCCCGTACCACGACCCGCCCCACCCGGCGGGCGCCCTCTCCGTCATGCAGGACCATCAGCGCGAGCTGGCGCATGAGCGCGTCCAGCGCCTCGCCGAACCGCAGCTCGTCCTCGGTCTCGGGCTCGACCGCGACTCCAGATTCGCCGCTGCACTGCACGATGACGGTGTCGTTGGTCGACAGCTGGCCGTCGACCGAGGCGCGCTCGAACGATCGCTTGACGCAGACCCCCAGGAGCAGGTCACACGTCTCCGCCGCCAGCCGAGCGTCGGTCTGGACGAACACGAGCAGCGTCGCGAAGCCGGGCGAGATCATTCCAGCCCCCTTGGCCTGCCCGGTGATCGTGACCGTGCCCGAGGGCAGCCTGACCTCCAGCGCAGCGCGCTTCTCGAAGGCGTCGGTGGTTTGAATCGCGGCCGAGAAGGCAGCGGCTCCGTCGGATGAGAGGGAGTGGGCGGCGGCCACGATCCCCCGGTTGACCTTGTCCATCGGCAGCGGCACCCCGATGACGCCGGTCGAGCACACGGCGACCTGGTCTTCGGGCACGCGTGCCACCATGGCCGCGCCCCCCTGCATCTTGGCGGCGTTGTCCAAGCCCGGCCGACCGGTGGCGGCATTGGCGTTGCCGGCGTTGACCACCACCGCGCGGAGATTTTCAAGTCGGCAGCGCTCGCGGCACAGCAGCACCGGTGGCGCCTGCGTCCCCGACGCCGTGAAGCGCGCGGCGCTCGTGGTTGCCGGTGCGTCAGACACCATCATCCCGACGTCGGGCAACCCCGATTCCTTGATCTGCGCCGCAACTCCGGCCGCCCGAAAGCCCGCCGGCAGCTCGTCGGCAGCACGCTCTGAGACGTGATCGGGACACGGCACCCAACGGCTGGCGAAGAAGCTCACTCGATCCCCTCGCCCTCGGGACGTCCGAACATCAGGTTTAGGTTCTGCACCGCCTGGGAGGCGGCGCCCTTCCACAGGTTGTCGATCGCTCCGAACACGATCACGCGGCCCGTGCGGTCGTCGCGCTGGACCGAGATGCGGCAGATGTTGGTCTCCCGGACATCGCGCACACCCGGAAGCGCTGCCGTCACCTCAACGAACGGCTCGGACTCGTAGGCGTCGCGGTACAGGGCCTCCACCCCGTCGGCATCGGCACCGCCGGAGGGCCGCACGTAACAGGAGACGAGCTCCCCCTGATCAAGCGGGATCAGATGCGGCGTGAAGGTGATCCGCAGCTCGCTGCCGAGCGCGGCCAGCTCCTGCTCGATCTCGGGAGTGTGGCGATGGCGGGGAACTCCGTAGGGGTTGAGGTTCTCGTCGACGGTCACGAAGTGCGTCTTGTCGGTGGCGGCGCGACCCGCTCCCGACACGCCGGATTTGGCGTCGATCACCAGGTCCTCGATGATCCCGGCACGGGCCAGCGGAGCGAGCGCCAGGATGCTGGCCGTCGGGTAGCAGCCCGGGTTGGCGACGATCGCTGCATCAGCGATTTCGTCACGGTAGAGCTCGGGCAGGCCGTAGACGGCCTGCGAGATCAGCTCGGGCTCGGGGTGGGGCCGGTACCACTCCTCGTAGACCGCGGGATCACGCAGGCGAAAGTCCGCGCTCAGATCGACCACGCGCACGTCGCGGCGCACCAGCGCGGCCACAACCTCGGCGGCGGCACCATGGGGATAGGCGACGATCGCGGCGTCCACGTCGGAGTGACGGTCAAGATCGAGCTCCTCGAGGACCAGGGGCACTCGGTGATGGGGATAGAGATCGTCGAGACGGAACCCGACGTCTGACCGTGCGGTCACGGTTTGCAGGTCGAAGGACGGATGGCGGTGCAGTAGGCGGGCGCTAAGCGCTCCCGCATAGCCGGCGGCGCCGAAGACCGAGACGCTAGGAGTCACGCACCCTCCCCTGCAGGTGCTCCGACAACGCGGCGGCGATCTTGCGCCGGCGGGAGGCCACCTCCTCATCGGTCAGCGTGCGATCCGATGCCCGGAACTGCAGCGCCAAGGCCAGGGAGACATTGCCGGCGCCGATTCGCTCGGCATCGCGGTAAACGTCGAAGACGGCGGCATCGACAAGCAGCGGCGCGCCCGCCCGACGCACGACCTCGAGCACCTGGGCGGCGCTCACAGAGTCCGAGACGATCACCGCCAGGTCCTCGCGGACCTCGGGGAAGCTCGTCACATCGGAGTACTGGTCAAGCTGCCGCTGCACCCGTTCGGCCACGGCGTCGAGGTCGAGCTCGAAGGCGGCGACCGGCTCAGACCAATCCCACGCGGCCGCGACTTCGGGGTGAATCTCCCCGACCCAGCCCACGGATCGCCGGTCGAGGAGGATCTGGGCGCAGCGACCCGGGTGCAGAAAGGGCTCGGGGTCGGGGGGCGCCTGCACGCTCCACGGGGCGCGCACCGAGTCCAAGGCCCCGCCGAGCACCCCTTTGGCGGCGAAGAAGTCGGCGGCCGGAGGCTCGGGATCGCGCCAGGTGGCCGGACGCACGGGACCCGACACGAGCCCCCCGACGTGGTAGGGCTCGTCGGGTCGGGCACTGCCGCCGGGGACGTACACCGCCCCGGCCTCGAACAGCCGGATCGCGCCGGCCCCCCGGGCACGGTTGCGCCGTCCCACGTCGAGCAGCGAGCCCAGCAGCGTGGTCCGCAGCCGCGATTGATCTGAGGACATCGGGTTGGCGAGGGCGACGGTCGGCCGGCCCTCCAGCCGCAGGCGAGCGATCAGGTCGGGCCCCTCGAAGCTCCAGCCGACGATCTCGTGCAGTCCCTGGGCGGTCAGCGCGTCCGAGACACGCCGGCGCAGGCGTTGGCGCTCGGTCAGGCGACCGGAGACCCCGTGGCGTGAGGGGAGGGTTGCCGGCAGCGTGTCCAGCACCCCCAGCCGCGCCACCTCCTCGATCAGGTCAGCCTCCCGGGTGACGTCGTCGCGCCGGAAGGCCGGCACGGCTACGTCCAGGCCGTCGGGCGCTTCGGCGGTTTCGAACTCGAGCGCGCGCAGGATCTCCGCGCTGCGCGCCCGGGGCACCTCGGTGCCAAGGAGCGCGCTCAGACGAGCGTCGCGCAGGCGGATCGTCGCCGGGGCCGGGCCGGGGCCGCCGACATCGATCGTCCCGGGGAGAGCACGCGCGCCGCACAGCTCCACCATCAGCCGGGAGGCCACCGCCTGGGCCCACATCGCCTGCTCGGGCTGAAGGCCCTTCTCGTTGCGAGTCGAAGCCTCGCTGCGCAGGCCGAGCTTCAGGGACGTGTTGTGGATGTTGGCGCCGACCCAGGTGGCGACCTCCATCAGCACGCGCGTCGTCGTCTCCTGGACCTCTGAGCGCGCGCCGCCCATGACGCCGGCGATCGAGGTCGGCCCCTCGGCGTCGGCGATCAGCACCATCTCGGAGTCAAGCGTCCGGGTCTGACCGTCCAGCGTCTCCATCGTCTCGCCGTCACGCGCTCGCCGGATGACGAGCTGGGCACCGGCGACCCGATCCAGATCGAAGGCGTGCAGCGGCTGCCCGGTGAGCAGCATCACGTAGTTGGTGATGTCGACGACGTTGGAGATGGGACGCTGTCCGGCCGCCATCAGCCGCGCCTTGAGCCACGGCGGCGAGGGCGCGATCTTCACTTCCTCGAAGACCCGCGCGGTGAAGCGCGGACACAGTTCGGGGCACTCCACGGTGATCTGTGCGGCGTCGAGCTCACCGCCTCCGTCGCCGGGATCATCCAACCACGGCGGCGGCGCGAGCGGCGCGCCAGTGGCAGCGTGGGTCTCGCGCGCAACCCCGTAGATGCCCAGACAGTCGGGACGATTGGGGGTGATCTCGAGCACGAGCACATCGGTCGAGATCGGGAGCACGGTGTCGAGTGGCGTGCCCGGCTCCAGGCCGTCGTCGAGCACCATGATCCCCCAGTGATCTGAGCCGATCGCCACCTCGTCCTCGGCGAGGATCATCCCGTGGGATTGCTGCCCGCGGAGCTTGGCGACCTTGAGCTTGGTGCCGTCGGGCATCACGGCGCCGGGCTTGGCCACCGCGACGGTCTGGCCGGCGGCGACGTTGTGGGCGCCGCAGACGATCTGGGTCGGCTCTCCGTCGCCGGTATCGACCAGGCAGATGCTCAGACGGTCGGCATCAGGGTGGCGGCCGGCATCGAGCACCTTGCCGACGACGAAATGCTCCAGCGCGGTTACGCCGTGTCGCTCAACACGCTCGACCTCGGTGCCGGTCATGGCGAGGCGTTGCGCCAGCGCGAACGTGTCGAGGTCCGGAGCGCAGTACTCGTGCAGCCACTCGAGAGGAACGCGCATTAGAACTGCTCCAGCAGGCGGATGTCGTTGTCGTAGAACAGGCGCAGGTCGGGGACGCCGTGCTTGAGCATCGCGATCCGCTCAATCCCCATCCCGAAGGCGAACCCCTGCACCTTCTCCGGGTCATAGCCGTGCTCGGCGACGCTCGCGAACACGTTGGGGTCAACCATCCCCGCACCGAGGATCTCGATCCACGCCGTCCCCTTGCACAACGGGCAGCGCTGCCCATCAGCGGTGATCCCGTCGACGCAGTTGAAGCACGAGACGTCGACCTCGACCGACGGCTCGGTGAACGGGAAGAAATGAGGACGCATCCGCACCCGGCGCTCTTCGCCGAAGATCGCGCGGGCGAACGTGAGCAGGGTGCCATGCAGATCGGCGAGGGTGACGTCGTCGTCGACGGCAAGCCCCTCGATCTGATGAAACTGTGGCGTGTGGGTGGCGTCCGAATCCGGCCGGTAGACACGGCCGGGCATGATGATGTAGATCGGCGGAGGCTGACTCTCCATGGCGCGGATCTGGACCGGCGAGGTGTGGACGCGCAGCAGCGCGCTGTTGGGGTCGAAGATGTCGGTGGTCGGCTCGATGTAGAAGGTGTCGGTCATCAGCCGCGAGGGATGCGTCCGAGCGTGGTTGAGCGCGTCGAAGTTGTAGTGGACGGTCTCTACCTCAGGGCCCTCGGCGACGCTGAAGCCCAGCCCGACGAACACGTCTTCAATTTCGCGCCGGGTGCGCGTCATGACATGCAGACGCCCGATCGCCGGCAGCGGATCGGCGGGCAGGGTGACGTCGACGCGGTCCTCGATCAGCCGCTGGTCAAGCTCGGCGATCGCGAGCTCGCCGGCCTTGGCCTCGAGCGCGGCCTCGATTGCTTGGCGCGCCTGGTTGGCGGCTTTCCCGGTGGCGGCGCGCTCTTCAGGCGGGAGCTGGGCCACCCCGCGCAGCATGTTGGGAAGCTCCGCCTTGCGGCCCAGGAAGCGGATCCGCACCTCCTCGAGCGCCTGCGTGGTCGAGGCCTGCTCGATAGCCGCGAGCGCCTCGGCTCGGATCTGCTCGATTCGCTCGCTCATGCGCGGGCCATCCTAGACGCCTCATAGAGGGCCACCGTCGCCGCCATGGCGGCGTTCAGCGAGTGCGAGTGGATGGGGATGTGAGCGACGTGGTCGGCGGCTTCGATCAGCTCCTCGGGCAGGCCGTCGCGCTCGGCCCCGATCAACAGCGTCACCTCATCGTTGTCAGGGGCGAGCTCGAGCTTTCTCAGC